>JBJTGN010000024.1:0-1139 GCA_046093905.1 Actinomycetota bacterium | reverse complement strand
GTGTTTGAGGCTGTTGCTGACCTCCACCCCGGCGCGGTTTCTCCACCGTAGAAAGTGAATCTCGTCAACGATGAGGATCTTTGTCTCACACTCCAGTGCACACTGCAGAACGCGCTCAGCGAATTCGTCGGTATTGCCCCTGGATACTCCCGGGTGCGCATAGAACGCCAGCATGGCCCTATAGAGAGACTTGGTGGTCATTGCCCCTGTCAGACCGATCCGACAGACCGGCCAGCGCTCGTTGCCCTCGTCGGTGCGCTCACCGTTTTCCTCGACTTCACGAAGGTGGAATTTCTTGGCGAAGTCATTCACCGCGGTGGTCTTGCCGAGTCCGGGAAACGCGTCGAGCGCTACTGCGCCCTTGGCCTTGTCTCCGTCTTGCTGATTGCTGTCAACGATGTCCCAAAGGTCCTCCTGAACCGACGCGAAGGAGGGTGTGCGGATCGGACCAAGATTGGCATGCCAGTCTCGTCGGCTCTTGTTGTAGGCCGTCCGCGCTTCAACGGTTAGAGCTTTCAATGCTTTTCGCGTGAGACTGTCCGGTTGGGTTCGTTTCGGAGCGGTAACGAATGCCAGCCAGCCCTCTTTCCAGGCCAGAGTGAGGTTGTCTAACTTTGGCCGGTGCTTTGCCTTGACCGTCTTGACCATCACGCGTCCTCGAAGGAATCGGCGTAGAACTCCGTCACCTCGATAACGTCGACATCCTCTTCGTCGTCTTCGTCGTCACCGGACTGGGGGTACGGAAGATCATTGCTCTGGAGGAGGTCATAATCTTCGCTCTCTTCGTCGGGTTGGGATTGGTCGAGCGCCTTCTGGACGGACGGCAACATGCTGACCGTCGCTTCACCTTCGGTATTGCTGCCGAGGAGGGCGTCCTCTCGCGAGAGCCGCAAGGCCATGCGCCGTTCGGCGCGGGTCGCGCCCAGGCCCATGTGCTGGCGCTCGAGCAGCTCCGCCAGGGCGAGTTTGTCGTCGAAGTAGCGGTATTTCGCGGCCGCCCGCTTCCTGGCGAATTTCAGCTGGTCCTCGCTGATGGGCCTGTTGAACGATCCCGCATGTTCCCATTTGAGCGTGTGCCACTCGAATGTGTCGGGGTCGCGGAAGTAGACCCGGGTGATGTCATCGGGGTTGTACTGAAA
>JBJTGN010000023.1:0-3643 GCA_046093905.1 Actinomycetota bacterium | reverse complement strand
GTTCCCAAGCGTCGACGGCTCCACCGACTCGCAGTTCGGACAACTTCATCTGCGCCATCCGAGAATCCGGACGAGAGTGTTCCACCGGACAGAGTTCGAAAAGGACGTCAGCAGGAAATCAGCCGCGACCCATGTTCGGTCGCTTGCCATGATTGGCCTTCGACCGGCGGAGGCGAGCCTTGCGCTTCTTCGTCTTCTTCGACATAGGTTAACGAGCCTAGCGAGGAAAACGCCTTTTTGCGCCCCCTCCTGCAAGTGCTCGACGTCGTCCTCTCCCGGTTCCAACCGCAGCCCCAAAGGCCAAGAGTAGAAGCGATGCGAGGGCGATTGCATCGGACACTGGTCCTGTTTTCGCCAAGATCTCCTCGGGTTCGCCATTCACTGGTCCCTCCGGAGAAGACCCATCCGACAACCCGGTCGGCACGATCTCGAGGAGAACTCTCGGATCTGGGCTTTCCTCTCCGGAACAACCCGGCACATTCGTCGACTCGGCGACGAAGTTGACGCTCTCGGCTGATTCCGGAACTGTGACGTGAGTCCGACCGCCGGCATCGGTGACCAAAACAGATGGCTCCCCAATGGCGGCACCCGCAGCATCCGAAAAGGTGGCGATCACCTGATGATTCACGACGGGAGTGCCCGACAGATGAACGTACGCCGAGGCCGTCCGAGCACCCTCGGGTCCGGAGTCCGATGCACCAATCGTGCCTTCGATCACGTACTCGGGGCACGGGGGCGCCTGATCCTGAGCACCGACCTGTGTCACCGATGTTCCAGCAAGCACACCAGCGATCAGGACTGCACGACACAAGAACCGGGACAACGAATCACGAGCCATGCCTCAGTGTGGAGCATCACTCGCGGGCGGTTTCGTCGCGAGCCCCCATCTTGATCAACTCTGAACTGCTCGTGCGACCTCATCGATGATGCGAGCGACGCCGAACGACTCTTCAGGATCGAACAAAGCTGGCTCGTCACCTGCGAATTGACGACTGACTTGTTCGGTCATCGACACGAACGCATCAACGGCGTCGAATCGCTCGACGACATCGCCGATTCGCAGTGAACTCGGCTCTCGCCACGATGTAAATGCTTCACCATCGAGCATCTCCACAGTTGTTTTCGAACCCTCTGCCACAAGTTCCTGCCGGGGGTCATCGATGAAGGAGCACACCATGGTCGCCGTCACGTGCTCATCGATGATCACTCGAACTCGGGTCGCAAGATCGACTCCGGTCGGCCCGACAGTCTGTTCGACGTCGACAACCCGTAGATCGGCGTGAGATCCGAATGCTGCGAGCCAAGTGTGCACCTGGTAGCAGCCAACATCGAGAAGTGCTCCCCCGCCCATCTCGGGGCTGAGGCGATAGTTGTCTGTCATATCGGATGTGAATGTGAAAGCCGATCGCAGGTGCACACTCTCACCGAGCTCCCCCGAACGAAGGAGTTCGGTGAAGCGTCGATGACGAGGATGCCAGCGCACCCACATCGCTTCGACAACCGACCGATTGGCCTCGACGGCAGCGCGGTGCATGAGTTCGACCTCGCCGGCATTCATGGCCAATGGCTTCTCGCAGAGAACATGTTTCCCCGCATTCAGGGCCGCGATCACCCAATGCACATGCTGGCTGTTCGTCAGGCTGATGTACACCGCATCGATGTCCGGAGACTCGATGAGGTGTTCGTACGATGCGAAGACAGCGACCGGTTCGAGGGCCTTCGAACGCCCCGGATCACGACTTGCCACTCCCTGAAGTTGTGCCCCCGTGGCCAGGTGCACGGCTGGTGCCATTGCTCTCGATGCCACGTACCCGGCGCCGAGAAAACCCCAGCGAATCGTCACTGCGTCGACGAGGACATCGAAGGCTGCGTGGATGACGATGATCGTCCGACGAGATGAGGCACCACGGGGAGTGCATTGCGGCGAGCCGACTCCTCGGCAGCCTCCATCACCGCAACGACATCCCTCGACTGCACAGACGTGACTTCCATCCGTTGGCCTCGCTCGAAGTAGTCGACGATTGATCGATGGAATCCGAACGGTTCGACTTCGTCGAGGTCCACCGAACGCTTCGTTCCATCCGGCGCGTAGAGGGACAACATCGCTGGCAAGTCTGCAACTGCTGGTTCCGCTGCAGGATTCCAATCACCAACGATCGCCCCTTCTGTGCCGAGTACGAAATACTTCGGTCGTCGGGCAGCCGAGAGGTCAGAATGAGTGAACGTGGCCTGTTTGCCACTATCGAATGTGACCGTGACCTCGGCATGATCGGCATTCGTTGCATGCATCCACTGGCGCTTGTGGTTCTGGGCGCTGATATGGGCAACGTTGTCACTGATCAACGACAGGATTTGGTCGAGGAAATGACTTCCCCAGTCGAAGATCGCCCCACCAGAGATCTCAGCATTGGAGTGCCAGTAATCGCATGGTCGCGAATAGCCACCCACGAATGTGTCGATGTGAAAGACCTCTCCGATCGCACCTTCATTTATCAAACGACGAAGGGTCACGAAATCAGCGTCGTACCGTCGATTCTGATAGACGACGAGCAACTTGTCTCGATCCGTAGCGAGAGCCATCAGCTCGTCGCACTGCTCTGCCGTGAGAGCCATCGGCTTTTCAAGAACGACATCGATGTCGCGAATCAACGCTTCACGTGCCCATTGGAAGTGGGTATTCGGAGGAGTCGAGATCACGACGAGGTCCAACTCTCCAGAATCGAGCATCGTCGTAGCGTCAGTGAACGTCTTTGCGCTTGGGGCCAACTCGAGCGCCGCAGCAAGACGAGATTCGTTGACGTCGCACACAGCTGTGAGCTCGAGTCCATTCGTACCTTGAACCGCTCGATTGTGTTCGTGGCCAATTGCTCCATACGCCAGCAGGCCGACCCGACGCGTCGGTGCCGACTGCGAAGTAGGTGTCATACGAAGCACATCCTATTTGCGCATTTCGCTTCATCTGCGACTGTCCGGGTACTGTTGGTGCGCAATGAGTTCGACCGGGTCACTAATTCACGAGGCCCAAAGGCGACGAACATTTGCCATCATCAGCCACCCTGATGCCGGAAAGACAAGTCTCACCGAGAAGTTCCTCCTCTATGCGGGCGCCGTCCAAGAGGCAGGGTCGGTGCGAGCCCGTCAAGGTCAGCGTTCAGCGACGTCGGACTGGATGGAGATGGAGAAGCAACGCGGTATCTCCATCTCGTCGACCGTGCTTCAATTCCCTTACGGGGACTGCGTGTTCAATCTCCTCGACACACCGGGGCACAAAGACTTCAGCGAAGACACGTACCGAGTTCTCGCTGCAGTGGATGCGGTGATCATGGTGCTCGACACCGCCAAAGGAATCGAAGCCCAGACCTTGAAACTTTTCCAGGTCTGTCGAGCCCGTCGACTTCCCGTACTCACATTCTTCAATAAATTCGCCCGACCCGGCCGAGACCCTCTCGAACTTCTCGACGAAGTGGAGGAGCAGATCGGATTGCGTGCCACGCCTGCTACATGGCCGGTCGGCATACCCGGAGATTTTCGCGGCACCATCGACCGCCGGACCGGCGTGTTCACGAAGTACACCCGCACAGCGCGCGGTGCAGCCGCAGCTCCCGAAGAGATCGTCGACCCCGAACGAGCTGCAGCTGAAGAA
>JBJTGN010000022.1:0-6772 GCA_046093905.1 Actinomycetota bacterium | reverse complement strand
GGGCTCACCTTGTCACCCGCGAGAGCGCCTGCACACGAGGCGATACCTGCCGAGATGGCGAAAGCGGAGAGTTTCGACCCAGTGAGGTTCATTCCGAGTGTCGCTGCTGCTACCGGTGAGTCCTTGAGGGCGATGAGACGGCGACCGAGCCGACTTCGTCGCAACGACACGACCGCAAGACCGAGGAGGGAAAAAGCGAACGCGATGAGTATCAGACGACCTCGCGGGGTCTCGATCTCGACGAGAGGCAGATCGAGCACGGGAACCGTGATGTTGCCGCCTTGGAACGTCTGACGTTGGTTGAAGACGAGTTTCGAGACGAGGACGGCAAACGCTGCTGTGGCAAGCGCAAGGTAGATCCCGGAAAGCCGAAGGGCCGGCAAGGCGACGAGAGCTCCGATTGCCGACACGACTGCGATCGTCAGGGCCAGCGTGATCAGGTTCCCGTCACCGGGAAGTCTTGCCATTGCGATCGCCCCGAGACCGGCGAAGGTCAACGGAGCAAGAGACATCTGGCCCGCATAACCGGTGAGGGGAACGAGAGACAGTGCAGCGATCGCCAGAGTGAAGGCATTGAACAACAACAGCGTGTTCGACCGAGTGAGCATGCCGGAGATGCCGATCGTGATGATGACGAGTGCCAATGCCCCGAGGACCGAGGTTCGCCATTGAGGTTCGCGGTTCGTCTCACGGACGCGGATCGCCCCCGATCTCAGGCGTGTCAGCGGTCGTCTGACGAGTGCGATGAACAGGACAAGAGTCGGGATCGATGCGCGCAGACCTGTCAGGCTCAATCCGAACACGCTTTCGGGGAACCAGGATTCGTCCGACAGCATCAGGTAGTAGGAATCGAGAAGTCCGAGGATCGCTGCGCCCACGAAGGTGAGAGGCAGATTTCCCAGTCGACCGATGATCGCCGCTGCGTATGCATTGACAACCAACAGGACCAGAGGTTCGATGTTGAGCTGCTGTTCGCCCGCAAGAAGGATTCCGGCAAGGCCTGC
Organism: Actinomycetota bacterium; assembly: GCA_046093905.1. GTDB lineage: Bacteria > Actinomycetota > Acidimicrobiia > Acidimicrobiales > Ilumatobacteraceae > Casp-actino8. The sequence continues at coordinate 5,768 of JBJTGN010000022.1, read as the reverse complement.
AAGTGACGCACTCAGCGCCCAGGCGAACATCGCAACGCGATCGGGGCGAGCCCCGTTCAACTCCGCAAGACTGTCGTCGTCGACGACAGCGCGCATGGCGATTCCGATCCGAGTCTTGAAGAGGAGAAGACGAAGGACGACGGCAACTGCGACGGCGACTGCAAACGTGATGATCTTGTGCCAACTGATGTTGACTCCACTGATGGAGACGACGTCGCCCTCGAAGAAGCGGAGAAAGGCTTTTCGACTTGCGTCGCTCGGCCAGATCCAGTTCGCGAGACCGACGACGAAGGCGAACACAGCGACAGTGACCGAGAGCCGGACGACCTCGGTCGTTCCCTGGAGACCGCGCATGACGATTCTCTCGGTCAGCATTCCGAAGAGGGGGCACAGGACGAACAATGTGATGAACAACGCCAACGGTGCGGGAAGATCCCAGTCGAATCGGAGTTGCCAGTAGGTGAAGGCAGCGAGCAATCCCGTCGCCCCGTGGGCCAGGTTGAAAATGCCCGACACCGTGTACGTCACCACGAGACCGCTTGCGACGACTGCGTAGATCGCCCCGGTCGACAGGCCGATGATGGTGAAAGTGAGAAGGTCTTGCATTGCCGGGTATCAGTTCAGTCGTGACGGGTCGATTCCACCCGACGTGTCGCCGAAATCGCCCACTATCGGGACGATGCTCTCATCGTCGCAGAACCAGCCATTCGCATTGTCATCGGAGGATCCGAGGAGCGGAAAGACCCGTGACCAGCTGCCGTTGTCGATGCCCATGACGATCGTGCACGGAGACGGCGAATTCTCGCTGGGATTCGTCGCAGCATGAAGTCCTCCAGCCGTCCACGAGGTGGTGCCCTTCGCTGCGGTGAGGACGCATTCGCGTTCGAGAACATTGTTGTCGGAGTCGAGGCACGAATTGGCTGCTGTTGCGAAGAGCAACATGGCCGAGACCGAGTTCAATCCGGGACCCGCAATTCGGCCATCGGGTGAATGCGTGCGCATCATGTCGAGATACGACGAAATTGCGGGAGAAGACTCGGATTCGGAAAGTGGGGCATGGATGGTGCTGATCCGGAGATTCGTCAACGATCCGGCTTCGGCTGACTCAGTGATGACGGGACTGATGAGGTTGCTCTCCCCGAAGACGACCCCAGGGACGAAGTTCGCAGCATTCATGGCAGTCGCAAACGAAACGAGATGGGATGGATCCCCGATGAAGGACACGGCTGTGATCTTGTTTGCCGCGAGTTGCCGAACGATGTCGGACCAACTCGTCGATCCAGCGGGGTCGTAGGCGATCTTCGTCGGTTCACCGAAGCCGTCGACGAGTTGCATCGTGGCAGCGAGTCTGTCGGCGAGTGCACCGACTGCAGGTAGGTCTGCATGGACGATCGCCACATCGTCGACTGCATCCCGGTACGAATCTGCGATCCAACGCAGCCATGTGGTCGAGACGCGATCGATGGGATTCGGGATCGGTTGAGCCTTGCCGTTGCCCATCGCTGCAGCAGCGGTCGCAGTGAACGCGGGGATGGACACGAGTCCGCATTCGTGGAATCTCGGGAACATTTGGTCATCGAGTGTCCATCCGCCGCCGACGAGTGCGAAGACATCTGCGCAGGCACGTTCCATGGCGAGGGGAACGCCGGTCACTGCGGCGTCGAGGTCGATGATCTCGATGGGCAGTCCCCGGATTCCTCCTTGGGCGTTGCACCAGGCAGCAAAGGCGAGAGCCGAATCGAGCATCTCGATCGTGGAATTGTCTGCTCCGGCGAATCCGTGGTCGTTGGCGACACCCAATTTCACCGATTCGGCGCCATTTTGACCTTCTGCGATCGTCGGCACACCGGATTCATCGGCGGGGCCACACGGACTCGGGAGATCTCCGAACATTGGTGCTGGCGCGATCGTGGTGGTCGTTGTCGGTTCGACCGTCGTGGTTGTCGCAATCGTCGTTGCGACAGTGGTTTCGACGCTTTCGCTGCCACCGGAGCACCCGATTGCGACTGAGCCAAGGAGCGCAGCGACGAGAAAGTTACGGGGCGCAGCGACACAGATGTGACGGGGCGCAGCGACGAGAAAGTTACGGGGCGTGGCGACACTGATGGTGCGGAATTGCCGACTCAGGCGAAGCGGGGGAACACCCACGCGATGCAGGGTTTTTCGAGGCACCGACATCGCCTTCGACCTTAGTCGGTGGGTCGTCTCGACCCGATGGGCTGGTGGCGGGCTCAGCGGCAGATGGTGGCGCCGTCGACGAGGAGAGATTCGCCGCTCACGAAACTCGCCCGATCACTGCACAGCCAGACCGCTGCCTCGGCGAACTCTTCGGGCTCTCCAAGTGAGCCACGGCCGATTCTCCGGCTGACCATTCGCTCGACCTCGGGATCGCCGTTGATGAACGACTCGATCATCGGGGTTCGCGTCGTTCCCGGCAGGATGGCGTTGACGCGGACGCCCTTGGCTGCGTATTCCTGCGCGGCACATTTCGTCAGCCCGAGGACTCCGTGTTTTGCCGCGGTGTAGTGCGGAAGACCGGGGGCTGCAACGATGCCGGCACCTGAAGAGATGTTGACGATCGAGCCGAATCCCTGGGCTGCCATGATTCCGAGTTCGTATTTCAGGCACAGAAAGACGCTCGTCAGATTCGACGAGATCATCAGTTCCCATTCGTCGGTGGGAAGGTCGATGAACGACCCGAAGCGACCGCTGATGCCGGCATTGTTGACGGCACAGTCGAGTCGGCCATATCTGTCGATGGCCGTCGACATCACTGCTGCAACTTCGTCTTCTCGAGTCACATCTGCTGCAACGGGGACGGACTCTCCGCCACGTGACTGAATTGCCTGGACGACTGCCCGAGCAGCATCGAAATCGCGATCGCAGACGACGACAGCTGCGCCTTCGGAAGCGAACAGCGTGGCGATCGCCGCACCGATGCCTCGGCCCGCTCCCGTGACGAGAGCGACTTTGCCTTCGGTGAGACCGAACCGCAAAGGAAATGCTGCGCGCACCATCTCGTCGGTCTGCTCGCCGATGGGTGGCCACCTGATGGCGCCGGAATCATCACGTGTCGAAGTGGGATCGTCTGCATCTGCCACGAAGGTCACCGTAGTTGCCCGGAGATCTAGGATTCGGCCATGTCGACCGCTGACACACGAGGAGGAGCTGCGGGAGGTTCGCCGGATTTGCGACTGACCGAATGGACGAGCTGTGGAGGCTGTGCCGCCAAGTGGGGCAAGGATCTTCTCGCTGGTCTCGTGGACGAACTTCCTGAGAGCAACGACACTGCATTGCTCATCGGACTTGCCCCCTTCGATGATGCAGCGGTCTACAAGGTGAGCAGCGATCTTGCGCTCGTCAGCACCACGGATTTCTTCCCGCCCCTCGTCGACGATCCCGATGATTTCGGTGCGATAGCTGCAGCAAATGCGTGCAGTGACGTCTTCGCCATGGGAGGACGGGTCCTGATGGCAGTCAACATCGCAGCGTTTCCGGAACACTTTCCACGAGAGGCGATCGTTGCGATCTTCTCTGCGGCATCCGAAGTCGTGACTGCCGCGGGAGGTTCGGTCGCTGGTGGCCACACGATCCGCAATCCTGAGCCGATCTTCGGTCTCGCCGTACAAGGTCTCGTGCATCCGGATCGAATCTTCACCAAGGGCGGTGCACGTGCAGGAGACGTGCTGGTTCTGTCCAAGCCGCTCGGGACCGGTCTCGTGCTCGCTGGAGGTTCTCCGGCGGCCAAGGCTGAAGCGATCCAGGGGATGCGCACCTTGAACCGACGCGCGAGTGAACGTCTGCAGGGCATCGACGGAGTGCACGCAGTCACCGATGTGACCGGGTACGGACTTGCGGGACACGGCTGGGAGATGGCAGAGAGATCCGGATGTGTGTTCGAGATCGATGTCGACTCGTTGCCTCTCTACCCAGAGACGCTCGACATCGCTGAACGTGGAATTCGTACGGGAGGGGACAGTCGCAATCGGGCAGCTGTGGGGCGCCACGTCGCCATCACCGGCTCTGCGACTGTTGCCCACGAGATCATTGCATTCGATCCACAGACCTCGGGGGGATTGCTCGCTGCCGTGGATCCGTCGCACATCGATGAACTCCTCGGAGAGGATTCGCCTTTCGAGCGCATTGGCCGGGTCGTGGACGGTTCGTCTCGACTCGTGCTCCGCTGATGGCTGGTGCATCGTGTCGGTGATTCGGTGACCGCTCACCTCGGGACTTCTGACGAAGTCCAACGTCGTGAATTCCCGAACCGCGAACCTGAAGACCGTTTGCGAGCCGAGGGTCATCGCATCGTCGTCGGAGTGGATGAGGTCGGGAAGGGAGCGTGGGCGGGACCACTGTGTGTCGGGATCGCCGTCATCCCGGATTCGGGAGACATGCCCGGGATCCGGGACTCCAAGTCGATCAGCGAAAAGAAGCGTGAGGCGATGTTCGACGGTGTTGTTGCCTGGTGCACTGCGTCATCGGTCGGTTTCGCCTCGCACGTCGAATGCGATGAACTCGGTATGGCCGAGGCTCAGCGACTCGCAACGCGTCGAGCGCTCTCGGAGATCTGTCGCACACTGGGTGCGACACCCGATGCTGCAGTCGTCGATGGAAAATGGGACTTCGTCTCTCCGAATATCGATCGGGTCGAGATGATCGTCAAAGGTGATACGACATGTCTGTCGATCGCAGCTGCGTCAATCATCGCCAAGGTGACTCGAGATCGAGTCATGCGTGAACTCGCGAGCGACTACCCGGCGTGGAGTTTCGACACCAACAAGGGTTACCCGTGTCACTGGCATCGCACAGCTCTTCAGGGGTACGGGCTCTCTGCGATCCATCGCAGTTCTTGGGCATTCGTCGACAACTTCGTACCGTGGATCGGTCTCGAACGCAGGACACGGAAAACCATGCAGGTCGAGCCGGAGAGACTGTTCTGAGCAACGATGCAGTATCAGGCACCAGTATCAGTCACATGGTGTCCGGGGCTAATCTGTCGACATGGGTCAACCAGTCGTCGTGACGGAAAAGCCGAGTCGTCGTGCAGGAGTGGTTCGTTTCGAAGCGAACCGAAGTCTGTCGGGGATGGGGCACGAGAGTTTCGCATCGGGCGAGTCATCGGCGCGGCTTGCTTCAGCGCAGACGTCCTCGGCTGAGTTGGCTCGGCGACTGTTCGCAACGGGCCGAGTCGCTCGTGTCCACGTCTACCAGAACATCATCACCGTCGACCTCGTCCACGGGCAGTCGTCCGAAGGTCTGGCCGACGTCGTGCGCGATCTCTACCAGTACTGGAAGCCCGGTATGGAACCGCCGGCTTTCGAGGATCTCGTGGCTCCGGAAGAGTCCGCTGCGGCAGCAACCTCATCGGACTCCGCTGGCGGTCCTGCGGTGGACAGTCGGGTTCCCGCTCATCTTCTCGAGCGCAGTCGTCTCGCGCGCGAGCGGTGGAATTCCCGCTGAAATCGCCGTTCGGGGAGCAGATTCTCCTCGATCACGTCGTCATGTGTCACGGCTGAAGGTGGGGAATTTCATCCCGCCCGACGGGGAGGAACGTCCGTAGCAGATTTAACCTTTCGGCGTGCCCCATAGGTTGGACTCTGCTCCTGCCCTCACTCTCGATGAGGTCGCAGCGAAGATCGGGGTTCACTACATGACGGTGTACCGATATGTCCGTCAGGGTCGACTGGAGGCGAGTCGAATTCACGGAGTGTGGCAAGTCAGCCCCCAGGCCCTCGCCGAGTTCCTCTCCGAAAAAGAGGAGAGTG
>JBJTGN010000021.1:0-2195 GCA_046093905.1 Actinomycetota bacterium | reverse complement strand
GATTTGCTCTGTATCGCTCGAAGTACCCTGGCGTGCATTGATCGACAGGGAAATGTTCAGCGGATCCCGGACGAATTGAAGCCCGTTGAGATTGACTCAGGAAGCTGACACTCTCCCAATTGATCAGCTGCCACGAATTTTTCTGGTGTTGGGGGGAGGGCCTTCTGCGGGTCCACGTCAGCTTATGGGGCCAAGGCGAGCCGTGAGCGACGGACAAAGGCGTGACCAGGGCGACGACGCAGGTAGTTCTCCAGCCGTCCATCCTCACTGAGGCTGGCCGCTCGAATTTGCAGGATTGCCTCCGCACCCTCCGGTTGCAGCCAGAACATCTCTGTGCCCTTCACGCGGTGGTTGATTTGTTTGATCAGCGATTCCATTGGTGAACTTGTGATCGGCAGGCCCTCGCGTCGATATCGTGCGTAGTCCATCCGGGTTCGGTTGTTCGTCAGATACCGCTTGGCATCTCTCAAGGCCCGTCGTGGATCCGTGTCGGAGATCTCTTCCTCATCGGTCCAGCCCCGATTCACCAACTCCAGCCGCAGGGCCTCAATCACGTCATCGACTCGGCCTTGCCAAATGGCTTCCGCCAATTCCAGGTACCTCTGCCAGCGAGCTGGACCGTCCGATTCCCAGGCCTCGGCAGCGGTGTAGACGTATTGAATGGCATGGATGAAATCGAGGATCGGAGTGAAGGTTGGAAAGTGCGTACGCCAGATGGACCAGTTCCAGGCCAGACCATCCCCGATGAACACCCGGCGGCGCGCCTCATGGAAGTGTCGCCGTTTGGCTTCGCGGGCATCTGCACTCCAAAGTCGTCGGAGTCTGCCATGCTCGCCACACAGGTGCGCAGAATTCGCTCTGGTCCGGCATAGGCTGGCGCGATGTCGCGGTCTGCGTCTGTGGAAATCCCGGAAAACGCTTCTTTCTCAGCGATTTTCGCCACATGTGCCACGCGGCGAAAGGTGTCTGGCAGTGACTCGCACGGATCGGTTTTGGCGACCTCCGGCGAGCACATGCGTTCGAATGACGAGTTCTTCGTCTCGCGCCAAGCCGCTTCATGGACGCCTGGTCCGGAGTGGGCAGCGCGGGTGCGGATCCGCCCTCCATCACACGAGACGACAGCGACCTCAGGAACGACGACCTCTTGCTCCCAGTGCGAGGTCTCGTTTCGCGCTTGCAACTCCTGGCCAACCTGGTGCACGAGTCGCTCAATCGTCTTTGCAGAGAGACTGTGCCCGATCAGCAAATCCATCATCAGACGAGCACGCTCAAACGAACGCACTTCCCCCGCCAGATGGATCACGGCTGCCAGCAAACGCGGAGTGCACTGTCGGCTATCAAACCCCAACGTCTCACGCTGAGGGAAAAAAATCCCGGCGACAGGCCGGGCAATGAGCTTTGGGTTCCATCATTTCAAATGGACCGTCGATACCGGTCACGGTCCGTTTGATGACTTCGATCTGACAAACCTGTCCGCAGGTCGGGCATGGGCGAGTGGCCTGCTGGCTGGCCGCAACTTCATTGGCAAGACGCGACTGGGTGAGCCGGCTGAGGAACCGTCCCAGCTTGTGTCCGGCGTCTTCGATTTCATTGAAATGCGGTACCTTTTTCAGCAACCCGCGCCGACGCTGCTGCTCCACTTCGATGCCGGCGAGTTCCTGCAAAAGCTGTATCTTTCGGCGTTCCAACGCATCATCTTTGGCGTCCATGCCAAGCCTCCAACCCAAGAAACGGACTTTGCCAATCCCCCCACGCATCCCAGCCTACCACAAATTCGTCGATTTCATCTATTGACGTTTCTGTTCTGCGAACAAGTGCTGCAAAAGCTGACGTGGGCCCAGTCCGTGCGGCCGTCGGCCGCCCCCCTTGTCAGTTCGGGTTTGAAAATCGCATAATCTGCCAGTTGTCGGTGTCTCCAGTCGCAAGCGTCTTGCCGGCTTGCCTCCCGGTTCTGTTCCGGCAATGAGTTTCCCCGATTCCATTGCCGAGGAGTCAATGTGAAGACAGGTTTTTGCTCTTTGCGCGGAATTGGATCGGCCCTCATCCTGATCAACTGTCTGCTCACAGAGCATGTGACCGTTTTGGCTGGGGATTGGCCGCAGATCCTTGGGCCAAACCGTGACGGCCGGTCGGTTGGCGAGAAGATCGCCGACTCGTTTCCCTCCGACGGTCCGCCTCTGGTTTGGGAATTGTCT
>JBJTGN010000020.1:0-9601 GCA_046093905.1 Actinomycetota bacterium | reverse complement strand
GGTTCGGGGACGAAGTCCTCGAGTCGATCATCGGGATCGAAAGCGGCAACTCGAAGTGGTGCAGCGAAGGTCCCGGTGAAGCGTGCGGGTCCGATCAAGCCAGGTCGACCTGCCGGCCGCGGTGTTGGACGAGACGCTCCGAAGGATCGTGGCGACGATCTCGGTGGCACTCAAGTCGAAGGCCGTCAAGCTGTTCGTGAGTTGCTGATTGCTGGCCGTCGTCGCGCATACGAGATCTGGATCGCTGGTGATTCGGATCGCAGCGAAGTTCTCGACGACATTCGCGAGATTGCTCGCGCCAATCGCGTGCCTGTCGTCGAAGTGAGTCGACGCAAGCTCGATTCGACGGCGCGCAGTGAAGCTCCTCAGGGTGTTCTCGCTCATGCGGCACCTGTCCCCGCAGCGACGTTCGATTCATTGATTACCCGCAAACCCGGTAAGGCGCCGTTCCTGGTGGCTGTCGACGGTGTCACCGACCCGGGCAACCTTGGTGCGTTGTTGCGCTGTTGTGATGGCGCAGGAGTGACGGGTGTGGTTCTGCCTCGACACCGCAGTGTGCACATCACACCGACGGTGGCAAAGACCGCGGTCGGTGCCGTCGAGCACGTGCCGATGGCTGTCGTCGCTGGCCTTCCTGCTGCACTGGCGAAGATGAAGCAAGAAGGAATCTGGATCGTCGGTCTCGATGATGCAGCCGAATCATCGTTGTTCGATCTCGGAAACCTGGCAACCGACGCAGTGTGTCTCGTTCTCGGATCGGAAGGCGCTGGTTTGTCACGACTGGTGCGTGAGCGGTGCGACTTGATCGTCAGCATTCCCATGAAGGGTCGATTGAGTTCGCTCAATGTGTCAGCTGCTGCAGCGCTTGCGACGTATGAAATCGCTCGTCACCGCCGTTGAGGGTCTCTTGACCGCCGTTCGTGGTGCGAACGTAGTAGTACAGCGGGTAGTATCTAGGTATGAAAGTAAGTATCAGCCTTTCTGACGACGACGTCGAGTTCCTCGACGCCTATGCCCAACGACTTGGAGTTGCGTCGCGATCTGCAGTGATTCAAAAAGCGGTGCGATTGTTGCGAGCTTCGGAATTGGGTGCTGCATACTCGGCTGCTTGGGATGAGTGGGAAGCTTCCGGAGATTCTGAAAGATGGAACGATGTGGTCGGTGATGGCCTGGTCACTGGTAGGCACAAGACATGAAACGTGGCGAGATCTGTGTCGTCGACTTCGATCCTTCGCGTGGTTCGGAAGCCGATAAGAGCAGACCGGCTGTGATCGTGAGCAATGATGCAGTGAACATCACGGCTGAGCGACTGGGTCGTGGTGTCGTTACCGTCGTGCCCATCACATCTCAGACTGAGACCGTGCATCCGTTTCAAGTTATGTTGCCAGCGAAGGCGACCGGTCTGAACAGGAATTCGAAGGCGCAGGCCGAACAGGTGAGATCCGTGTCAGTCGAACGACTTGGCAGAGTGATCGGCGTGTTGACCCAGGAGTTGCAAGAAGAACTGGATGATGCATTGCGACTTCATCTGGCGCTGTGAGCCTCTCGCTCGGCTCGAATCCGATGTCATCCAGCACCCGACTTCCCCAGTAGCGGCCCAGTTGCAGTACATTCCTCATCGATGTGTCGGATTTCACAACGCTGGCTTGGTCTGGTTGCACTCGTCGTGCCGTGCGCATCGATTCTTCTCGGTCTTGGGACGGTTCACGCGGCGAGTCTCTCTGTCGCTCCGACCAATGTCACCGCTGGAGGCTCGCTCGTGGTTTCCGGAGATGAATGGCTCGGAGACGTGGCACTCGTCTTCATGAAAGGGAACACGGTTGTTCAGGCCGGGACTGCGACGACGGGACCGAACGGTGGTTCGATCTCGATCGCCGTGACTGCACCGACTGAGTCGGGCAGTTGGCAGGTGTGTGCGAGCGGTATCAATCGACTCGACGGACAGCCGATGTCGACGTGCTCCTCTTTCGAGGTCACGCCTCCGGCACCGTCACCACCGCAGACGACGAACAGTCCGCAGTCGACCGTCAACCAGGCACCGACAACGACCCAAGCTTCGAACTCTACGACGCAAGCGTCGAACACCACGACGATTGTCTCGAACACAACGTCGTCCGTCTCGGCCGACATCTCAGCCGTCGAATCATCCACGTCGTCGTCGGTCACTCTCGAGCGACCCGCTGTCCCCTCAGAGCCGGACGGAATCTCAGAGGTGGAAGAAGAGACGCCGTCCACCGAGGGTTCGGGTCTGTCCGGGCTGACCATCGGACTCGTCGCCGGCATCGTTGCGGTAACGGGACTTGGAATCGTCGGACTCGTCAGCAGCTCTGCAAGGCATCGTCCGCGGCGCGGAACATTGGTGGGAATCGGTCTTGCAGGTGCAGCGCTGGCGGGAGCGACAGCAATCGCCATGCCACCTCCCGCATTGAACGTGCCGAAGCTGTCGATGTCGCGCGTGCAGGTCGGCGAAGGCGTGCCGAAGAATTCGACCCGGACGATCACGGCTACCTGTCCGTCGGGAACGGTCATCATCGGCGGTGGATGGGCGAGCGACTGGTCGAGCACGCAGGTCGATGATGTTCAGCCTCTTGTCGAGTGGATGGAGAAGGAACCGGGCTACGTCATCGTGCCACCGGGAACGTTGAACTCGTTCGACAAATTCAGTGCCAGCGACGGGGACGGCGTCAATCCTGACTTGTACACCAATGTCCGCAGCGAGTTCTGGGACCATGCCCGAACCGACGCCACGGTCCACATTTCAGACACTGTGTGGCCTGCACCGTATGTGAGCTATCGATCCGCTCGTGACCAGAACCTATGGGTGATTCGATCCAATGCTGATTCCGACGCGGGAAAGCCGATTCAACCCAGACCCGAAGTCTCCAACATTGCGTGGAGTGAGGAAATTCGTCAGGCGTTCGTTCGCAGGTATTACACGACCTTCGATCGGCTTGGAACGTATTACGTACGCTCGAGGTTCGTCGGTGCATTGGTCAGCGAGTCACGGCCCATTGAGCAGGGTTGGCGGGTCACCATCACCAATCCGAAATGGTCGCTACAAGCCATGCTCGATGTCCACGTCGTTGCGCTGTGTGCTCCACTCGCAGCTTCGACGAACGACTCTGGGGTTCTGGGCGTGACTCTCCGCTCGAAGTCCGGCCCATGGAATGTGCTGTCAACCTGTTCGAGCAATGAGGTTCTGACTTCGATGGGATTCAGTTCTCCAGACTTGGGCGGAGTTGCATCGATGTTGCCCAATACAGGTCTGAGTGGAGGAACCTTCAACGCGATGTCGGAGAAGTCGGCGACTCTTGTTGCCGTCTGCGTGCGCAAGGACGGACTCGAGGTGACGTCTGCTAGCGCGTCGACGACGGTGAGCGGTGGGCACGACGATGGGACGACCGCTGTGTGTCCGAGTGGGTACACCATCACAGGTGGCGGCATGGACTTCAGCTACCGCCAACTGAGTTCGTCTGCCTCGACTGCGGCTATTGCTGTGGGCACGGCAATCCCAGTCGGGTCGAAGAACTTCAACGTCGTGATCCGATCACCTGAAATCGCGTGGCCGCAGTCGCCATCAGGGACTCCACTCTTGAACGTCGGTTCTGTGACCGCGTACGCACACACCGACTATTCGAAGGTCGACTCGACTGAGATGACAGTTCACGCACTGTGCGCGAAGCGCGTCTTTGCTCCCGCGTGAAGAGGATCGAGTGAAGTTTTGCTGCCTAGGGCAGGGACGACACCGGAATCAGGAATTGGGGACCAACCTTGACAGTGATCGTCTTTGTGGCCCCTTGATCTCCGTTGGTTGCGTACGGTGAAACCTTGACATTGAAGGATTCACCGCACTTCAAAGCGAAGTTCATCGAGCCATTCGCGGCTTCGGTCTTGGTGAACTTGATTCCAGGACCCGAGATCTTCACGTAATCCGTGAAGGACGTGGCCCACGTGACGTTGACCGTGAATCCAGCCGCAGTCGCTTCGAAGCAGGTCCATGTTGTCTTTGCCGTCAGCGAATTGACGACAGGAACGGTCATGAACGTCACGCCCGGAAGCAAAGTCACGATTGGCGGAATGCTGATGGGGGGATCGCCCAACGTCGACGGCGGGGACGAGCTGACGGGGGGATCCGCCAAGGTGGATGGAGGAGCAGCCGTCACACCTGGGGGGCCACTGCTCGCAGGAGCGGCTGTCACAGGAGTCGATCCAGGGGAAGTGGCAGGAGTAGAGGCAGCGTTCGGGTCGACCGCAGTGGTGTTCCCTTGGCTCGTTGACGAGTCAACGGCTGCCGCTGACCCATCGGAAGGCGTCGAAGATTTGCTGCAGCCAATCAGGGCGATCGTCGTCAGCAGTACGAGGGCGAGACGAAAGGGATGTGAGACTCGAGGAAAGGCATCCATGGTGGGGGAGAATACGCCTCTCGAGGCGGCGCCGACAAGGGGTTCTAGACTTCGGCTCTTCGCCGGGTTAGCTCAGTGGTAGAGCAACCGCCTTGTAAGCGGTAGGTCGTGGGTTCAATCCCCACACCCGGCTCCATGTGATGTTGCGAGACACGATCTCGTGAGATGTTGTCAACGTGTGAGCCTCGAACTCCCTTGATTCCCCCGACACTTTGTGGGGGACGCACTGATCGTGTCGGTTCAGAGCATTTCGCGGATGCGCGCGAGTAACACATCGAGGGCAGCTTCGTTGTGGCCGCCTTCGGGGAAGATCACATCTGCGTGACGCTTACTCGGCTCGATGAACTGCACGTGACTCGGCCGCACCGTCGTCAGGTATTGCTCGATGATTCGCTCATGTGTGCGGCCGCGTTGCGTGACGTCACGTTGGAGTCGACGAGTGAGCCTGATGTCGGCATCGGTGTCGACGAAAATCTTGAGGTCGAACAACTCACGCAGCGATTCCTCGAAGAGAGCAAGGATGCCTTCGAACACGATGATGCGTGCTGGGTTGACGACCGTGACGTCACTCGAGCGATTGTGTTGCGCATAGTCGTAGACAGGAACTGCAACAGACTTGCCACTGATCAAGTCGGTCAATTGCTCCGTCATCAGGTTCCAGTCGAACGCATCGGGATGGTCGTAGTTCGCGCGAGCCCGCTCTTCGAGTGCCTGATGTGATCGCTCGACGTAATACGCGTCCTGTTTGATCAGTGCCAGTTGATCGTTTCCAACGGTTGCAGCGAGACGCTCGGCGACGGTCGTCTTGCCCGAGCACGTACCTCCGGCGACACCGATCACGAACGGACGTTTCACCGCCCCAACGGTAGTCATGTTCGGGCGCTTGCGATTGTTCGAGTGACGCAGAGAGGCGGTCTCGTCGAACGTGCGAATGTGACGTCGAGACGACAGTCCCTAGCACATCGGGTACTCGGCATGCAGTCCAAATGGAGGTGCGAGGATCCTTGTAATCAACACTGTTGACGGGCAGGCTTGAACAATGGCGTTGAGCGAGCGGGAGAAGGCGATTCTCGACTTCGAGCGGACATGGTGGACTGAAGACGGAGTGAAGGACGCATTGCTCCGGGAGCGCTTCCAGTGCTCGCCAGACGACTATTACAACGAGCTGAACAGGCTCCTGGATACCCCGGACGCTCTGGCGTACGATCCTCTTGTCGTTCGCCGGCTGCACAGGGCCCGCGAACGGCGCCGACGGATGCGCCTCGACGGCGCTTCTGACACCGGAGGTATGCAGGTATGAGCAGAGAGAACCTTCCCCCCTCGGGGACACGTGGCGGTCGCCAGGCGGCTGGCGGTGTCAGCATCTCCACGTCGCTGAGCGTGATCGTTGCTGCGATTGCCGTCCTCCTCGGATTCTTGATCCTGCGCGACATCAACCGTGATCGCACAGGCGAGGTTTTCGATCCGAGTATCGAAGTGCCCACCGATGACACATCGCTCGATGGTGGCAGCACGACGATTCCCATGGAGACGCTCGCTCCCAATCGCACCGGGTTCAAGATCATCGTCGCCAACTCGTCGGGTGTTCAGGGTGCAGCAGGTCAGATGACGACTGCGTTGCAGGCCGAGCAGTTCGTCGTGTCCCAGCCGGTGAACGCCGATCCGACAGTCGGGAAGTTGACGACGACTGTCGTCTACTACGTTCCCGGTTTCGAGAGCGCAGCGACGATGGTGGCTGACGTCCTTGGTGGCGTGCAGATTCTTCCCGTGCCAGTGCCGCCGCCGATCGAAGGCGGAAGCCTCGGCGAAGCCGTTGTGTTGGTCATGCTCGGTACCGACCTCGCCGGCAAGTTGTTGCCGGGTGCATTGCCGGAAACGCCGGTCGGCACCACGACGACATCATCGTCGTCGACGCTTGCGCCGAGTTGACGACTCGACGTCACTGAGTCTTCATCGAACGCAACATGTCGAGTGCAGCGTGCTCGATGCACCACAGCGGTTCGGCAAGCGACCGTTCCTGTCCGTAGAGATCGCTGATCGACACGCAGGGATCCGGTCGAACGATGTCCGCATCGAGTTCGTCGTCGAGATCGATCACTCCGAAGATTCCGGCCACCGGTCGGTCGAACGAGTGAGCGAGATCGATGACGCTTCCGGTGACCTTGCCCTGCGCGCTCGTGGCGTCGAAACACCCTTCGGCGGTGATGACGAGATCGGCTGATGCAATGCGGTCGTCGAGATTCACTTCGTCCGCAACCATGTCGAATCCCGGAATCAGGTCTGCACCAAGCGCGGCGAGTGCTCCTGCAAGTCCACCAGCCGCGCCCGCTCCTTCGATTGCTGTGACATCGACTCCGAAGGTCTCGAAGTAGCGCTGAGCCAGTTGCTCGAGCCGATTGGTGAGAAGGCGAACCTGTGCCGGTGTAGCTCCCTTTTGAGGGGCGAAGACACGAGCCGCATCGGTGAACGTGGTGGTGACATCACAGGCCACGATGAAATCGACAGCCTTCAGACGGGCCGGAGAACGAATGGCATCGAGCGCACCGAGACCGCCATCGGTGGTTGCCGATCCGCCGAGGCACACGATGATGCGCGTGGCTCCGAGATCGAGAGCGTGGTCGATCAGTTCACCTGTTCCGATCGTCGAGGCTCGAACAGGGTCGTTGGTCGTCGGACCGCCGACGAGTGTGAGGCCGCTCGCTCGAGCCATTTCGATGACTGCGGTGTTGTTGTGGAATCGCCACTCGGCTTCGACGCGATCCCCGAGAGGCCCGGTCACGATCGAGGTTCGGTTGGGACCGCCGAGGATGTCGAGGGTCCCTTCGCCGCCATCGGCGAGTGGGATCTCGTCGCAGTCGTATCCGAGCTCCCAGCACGCGTGACCGATCGCGCGGGCGACATCGTGAGCGCTTGCTGTTCCTTTGAACTTGTCGACTGCGGCCGCGATGCGCACGTCATCAGTCTGTCGTGGATCGAGCCAGTCGCGGGCTCCGGCATCGACGTGCGTACATCGCCATGCGCTCGAACGATGTCCGGCGATAAGGTTTCGACATGGCCGTCACCATTCGCATCCCGACAACTCTGCGTCCGCTATCCGGAGGAAACTCCACTGTCGAAGTTGCGGGTGCGACGCTCGGGGAAGTGTTGGCCAACCTCGAAGCGGCTCACCCCGGATTCAAGGATCGCTTGTTCGACGATCAGGGCGGTCTGCGCCGCTTCGTCAACCTGTTCGTGGCTGACGACGACGTGCGCTACTTGCAGGGTCTCGACACCCCGGTGCCCGATGGCGAGACCGTGAGCATCATTCCCGCTGTCGCCGGCGGCTGACTAGGCGGTCTTCATCATTGCCGGTTGACAGAAACGGTCAACCGGCAATCGGAAGTGAAGCGAGGAAGTCGGCGCGCTTCCTCGGACCGAGCGGTGTTTCCGGCGGACGATTGTCGCGGTCCTGCCAGATCATCAGCACGCGGTTCGAGACCTCGGCGTCCTTGAGCAGCGCATCGGGCTCGTTGAGCAGATTGAGATTGCGGAAGAACGCCCGCAGAACCACCGCATCGGATCGCAGCGCCGGCAACAAACCCTCGCGGAACACCGAACGTGCGAACGTCCGCGGATCCGATGTGTCTCCGTCGGGATCGACGCCCTCGAGATGAGCCTTGGCAACGCGACGAGCCTCTGCATCCTGCTGAACTCCGGACAGATACCACGGAAGGATCTCGCGGCGCATGGCTGCGTCGTACTCCAGAGCCAGTGTCAGAAGTGCCGATTCGGAAAGATCACCGGCATGAGTCAAGATCGCCTCGTTCATCAGATGGGCGCCCCAGTAGCCGATCGAACATCCGCGTCCGTAGAGCGGGTTCGTGCAGATGACCGCATCGCCGACGGGCAAGAGCCCGAGAGCAAGAGGCTTGCCGTCGACGACGTACTGGCGGAAGCGATTGAGCAAGCCCGCCATCACATGCACACCGGTGGTGATGGGTTCGGCGCGACCGTCCATCCACGGTGCAGTGGCGACGAGATTGCGAGCTGCTTCATCGAAGATCACCGGATCGGCGAGACGCTGGCGCAGTTCGTCATCGTCCGTCGGCGTCGCGAGCGTGACAGAGACCGTGTCGGTGTCTCCGACGAAGATGCCGTACTTGACGTACCCGAGATCGCCGCCAATCGGCCCGGTACGCGGCGGATACGACTGCCCGGGCTTGAGACGATAGAAGCGTGAGGCGTAGACGATGCCGGTGTCCTCGACTTCTTCGGGAACAGGTCCGATGCCGATCGCGTTCAACCAGTCCGGAAGCTGCGAGCGGCGACCGCCAGCCACCACGACGAGATCGCCGGACACCGTCGACCCGTCTTCGAGAGTGACACCGGTGATGCGGGGGATGCCTGTGGACCGAGATTCGTGATCTGCGATCAGTCCGTTGACACCGACGCCGACACGGAACGAGACGGTGCCCTCGTCGAGAGCAGCTCGGCGCAGCACCCATTCGAAAGTCGTTCGGCGGCAGGCGAGCATGACGAGTTCGTCGTCACCGGGCTGAGGTTCGAAGTTGGTGATCGTGTCGGGAAGATCGTCGCCGAAACGCATTTCGGTGGCACCCGCTTCGAGAAGGCGTTCGAGGACATCGGGTTCGTGCGTGGCGAGGAGATTACGCAGCCGGGCGAGGAACGCGTGGCTGTGGCGCACCTGAGGAGCGCCGCGTCGATCCCAGTCGAAGGCTTCGTCGGGAGAGTCGGGCATCGGCGTGTCGTCACGCTCGATGACTGTGACGTCGTGACCCGCCCGCCCCAACTTGAGGGCCGTGCTCAGACCGGAGACTCCGCCACCGACAACAACGACTTTCAAGGATTCGCCAGTTCGAGATCGAGGAGACACGGGCTCACAATACGGTTGGCTCGCAGCAGGAGCCCAGTTCGGCGGGGTGATTGCCGGGCTTCTGACCGCTTGCCCGACTCCGCGGGGCTGGTCGGTTGTTGCTTAGCACTCCCACCTCTAGAGTGCTAGCACTCGGTCGCCGTGAGTGCGAACGAGTCCAGTTTCAGTACATGCACACCCAACCGCCCATGAAGGAGACAGAACCATGGCGAAGATGATTGCGTTCGACGAGCAGGCTCGTCGCGGCCTCGAAGCCGGAATGAACAAACTTGCTGACGCAGTCCGCGTGACGCTCGGACCCAAGGGCCGCAACGTGGTCCTGGAG
>JBJTGN010000019.1:0-4725 GCA_046093905.1 Actinomycetota bacterium | reverse complement strand
CCTGATTCTCGATACGCGCGACCTCCTTCGGCGTGAAGCCACGCGACACGATGTTGCGGAGCCGAAAGTGCTTCGGGTCGTCCATGTTGATCATCGAACCGAAGAACTCGTTCATTTCTTGGGGGAGGTCACCGATGTTCGACCCCTTGCCGCTGCAGAACAATTGTGGGTTACGACTGATGTGCCAGATGTCGTCGTGACGGGTCACCGCGTGGTAGCCGGGACCAGGAGGAAAGGGTGCGTTCTCGATCACCCGCTCTTTGAAGAAAGCAAACGGAGCTTCGTCACGCAGTGTCTTGAAGGCACCTTCACGAAATGCTCGGTCTCGTACCCAAAAGGCTGGATCGGACAGATCGATATCGGAAAGGGGGACAGTGGGGAGGTTGTCGGCGGCGATCTTGCTCATCGTGGGAACCGTAGCATTCGAAGGCGATGATTCCAGATAACGGGAACCTTGAAGACGACGACGTTCGCGAGTTCACGTTCTTCGTCGATGCGGAGTCGTACGGATTGAGCGGTTACGACGCAGCAGCTCTTGCAGCAGATGAAAATGATCTTCACGATGCGGGAATCGTTTCGGTGGACATTCCGTCCGGGTACGGCGGCGATTTCGGGGACCGCGTACCGGTGCGAGTGCGCGCCACGGCACGGGGTCTGCGCTTCTATGCGAAGTTGCTCGGGATCCGCGATTCGATGCAGTTGGACGAACTCGAGCGCATCTGTACAGCGCAGCGTCGTTCGTCACCCGAGTGGTGAGACTGAGTCGTCGTGTGGAGCGACGGTGAGTCGATCTATAAGCGGGATTCTGTCGGCCAGGTTGCCCTGACCGGGTGACCATCCATCTGTGCGATCTACCCGAGAATTGCTCCGGATACCGGAGCGAGCGAACCACTCATGTTCTCTGCTCGATCTTGCTCCGAGTGGGGTTGGCCGAGCTGACGAAGTCACCTTCGACACTGGTGCGCTCTTACCGCACCGTTTCACCCTTACCTGAGCCAGTTGCCTGGCCATCGGCGGTTTCTCTCTGTTGCACTGTCCGTGAGGTCGCCCCCACCTGGCTCCCGCCAGCACTCTGTTCTGTGGAGTCCCGACTTTCCTCGGTCGAATCCGAAGATCCGATCGCGGTCACCCGATCGACTCACCGTCGCTTGCAGGCTAGGGGCGATCTCGACCGAGCCGGACACGTGAAGTGCCCAGGTGAAAGATCTGGGTGGACAGGATCCAGCGGGTTCTGGGTCGACAGGTTCTGGCGCGACTCAGTTGTCGAGATATTCGTAGACCATCGAGTTCAGGCTCGGGGTCTCGAGGTTCACCGTGGTGCGAACTCCTGATTCATTCGGAGCACCGAGAGTGACGGGAATCGGGGATTGAGTTCCGAACGACGTCGGGACTGCATATGCCGCCGCAGGGACGTCGGTTGTCTCTGCGTACTCCGCCGACAGCGGCAAGCCGAAGGTCGACACGAGTCGATCGGTATTCAGGAGGGATCCGAGAACTGCCGCATGACGGGCCTCTTGTTCTCCGATTCCCATGGCTGCCGCACGCAGTGCCTTGTCATTGAGAAGAGGTACGTATGCCTGGTAGGTGGCACCGGCCAAGGTTTCGAGTGCATAGGCCAATGAAATGATGTCGGCCACAGGATCTTCGGTCGGAGGCACTCCCGCAGCGTCGTCACCGAGGATCAGAGTCAGTGCAGGCTCGATGTAGATCGACTGCAAACGCGGATTCGGCTTGGCGAATGCCTGACCACCGAGCTGTTCAGTGAGAGTTGCAGCAGCATCAGCGTGTCCGCGGTGATCGCTCAGGAAACGAGCTGCGAGTCGTGCCGCATCGCCACTCAAGAGCTCAGCGACTGCTTCGTAGACGAAAATCGCGTTGTATTCGAGCGATGTCGCAGTGCGCAGGAGCGTGACGTCGGTGACTGGAGCATCGGGCAAGTCCTGTGACTCGGGAGCATTGCCGATCACTGGAATGCCAGTGGAGGAACTCCCACCTCCACAGGCAGCGAGCAGCGCGCCGAGAGAGATCGTGGCACCACCTGCAAGAAAGAAGCGGCGGCGGCTCAGAGCCGATCTGAGCTCGAGAGGTGCCGAATCTGCAGCACGAGCGATCTGGGCGAGGATATTGATGTCGTTGTTGTTCATGTCAGCTCCGTCTTCAGGCGATCGGCGTCGGGGTGAGCGGCGTCGGGGTGAGCGGCTGAACAGCCGGTGTTGTGAAGAAGGCATCGGCATCGCTCGACGGCGAGAGTCCCGCGAGAACTGCGAGTGCGGCCGAGTGACGAGCCTCGACGATGAGGATCGACGCAATCAGCGCTGACCCCTCGGTTCCATCGAGCTGAGCGAGCAGCGACGTGTGAGTTGCAACGAGTGTGTTCTCGAGGTCGTGGGCGGCTCGCGCCATCGTTGCGGCCTTGGTGGCGAACGCGCTGCGCAATGACGTGAACAGAGCCTCGTCACGCACCTGCGGTGCCGATGTTCCGATCACTGCGGATATCGCTTGGGCGTAGGCATCGTGGTGTGCTGCGATTGCGGCGAGGCTGGGAAGTTGCTGGCCACCCGCCCCTGCCTCCACGACAAGGCGATACAGATCGCGTGCAGCCAGTTCGACGGTTTGGGCGAAACCCAGAAGTTGAGCGTCTGCCTCCGTCGGTCGACGAGGAGCTGCTGTCGTTGTGGGGGATTCGCTGGTCGATTCAATCGGCGTCGTCACAATGGTCCTTTCCCAGATCCCTCTCAGCCTTATGCCTGAGCCCGGGTGAGAGCAACTCCGACTCTAGAAGTCGAGCGTCGACAGTTCAGGTATCCACTCGGCGGCACGGGTCACAGCTCTGGCCCATTCTCGGCGCTTTGCGTCGCGATCGACCGAGGGGTTGGGGTCGACTGAACTCATGGGGGACCAGAGAGCCTCGATGTCATCGAGACCGGACCACGTTCCGACGGCAAGGCCGGCGAGATACGCCGCGCCGAGAGTCGTTGCTTCGGTCACTGGTGAAACCGAAATGGAACGACCCGTGGCATCGGCGAGCGATTGTACGAACGTCGGATTTCGGCTCATCCCACCATCGATACGGATCTCATCGACAGGGTTCTCGGACGGATCGAGCGAGGGGTGGTCTCGGGTCAACGACTCGAGAAGGTCTGCTCCTCGGTGAGCAATTCCTTCGAGAACGGCACGCACGACATGTGCGCGAGTCGAACCGCGCGTCAGACCGAGAAGAGTGCCGCGCGCGCCGTAGTCCCAACTCGGAGTCCCGAGTCCGAGGAGGGCAGGTACGAACACGACTCCCTCTGTGTTCTGGCAACCCTGCGCAACGTCATGACTCTCGGGCGCCGAGGCAATCAGGGCGAGATCGTCGCGCAGCCACTCGATGTTCGTGCCAGCCGAAAGCATGATTGCCTCTGCGCCCCAGACGATTTCGGTCGACGATTCGGATGCAGAGCTGCTGCTCCATGCGACGATCGGGAACGTTCCGTTCACTGTGCGTGCCGAATCGGCTGGCGCACGGGTGTCGAGGCAGACGTTCATCATGCCCCCTGTTCCAAACGTGCTCTTGACCATGTTCGGACGAACACACGACTGACCGAGGAGTGATGCTTGCTGGTCCCCGACGATCGAGGCGATCAATGGCGAGCCGGGGAGAGCCGATGCCTCGCCGATGACTCCTGACGATGTCACGATGCTCGCCAACATGTCGATCGGGATCCCGAGCGCAGAGCAAGCACGTTCGTGCCACAGCGGACCCGAGGAACTCGTGATTTCGCACAGACCGGTGACAGCAGCGTTCGAATGATCCGTGACGTGCAACGAGCCACGCGTGAGTGTCCAGACGATCCAGCTGTCGACGGTACCGATGCAGACGTCTTGTGCCCGCGATGAAATCGCATCGCGATCTCCGATTGCAGTGGCAAGAATCGAAGCCGCCTTCGTGGCTGTCTGATTGGGAGCGAGTGCGAGACCGTGTTCCGAGCGGGCGATGATGCACTCGTTGACGGTGCGCAGGTCTTGCCATCCAAGTGCCGGACCGAGAGGTTGGCCCGTCCGGCGGTCCCACACGATGGTCGATGCCCGCTGGTTCGTGATGCCCACAGCAGCGACGGGGCCTCCCTTTTCGAGAGCGGCTCGAGCAACCTCGAGAACGTGCCGGGCCAACTCTGCTGCGTCGAATTCGACGAGACCAGGAAAGGGAGTCTCGGGAGCAAACTCTCTGTAGTGGAGAGCATCGATGCTGGCATCGTCGCGAACGATCCCGGCGCGAAGTCCGCTCGTGCCGACATCGATGACGAGGATCGACGATGCACTCATGGGCGGGGAGGTTGCGGTCGACGGCCTTGGGGATACACGCCTTTTGCCTGCAGAGATGAGCCGAGGATGCCGCCGATGGCTCCAGCCGACACCGCTACCAGCATGTTGAGGATAACGCCGCTCCACGTGACGTCACCCCCTCGGAGGAGTTTGACCACGATGAAGATGCTCTGGGGCACGGCATACGCGCACGACGCCGTTACGACCGCATGGCTGAGCGGCGTTCCGCGCTGCTGGTGCCAGGCAGCAACAGCGGAGCCCAGGAGAAACCCCACAGTCGCAAGGAAAACAAGAATGATCGCGACGCTCGAACCCGAGACGATTCGTGCTGCAATCGAGAACGGAACCGCGAAGACGAGAGCGACGGAGGCGCCCGCGCGTATGGCCGACATGTCCCACCGCCCTCGATCGCGTGAGGAC
>JBJTGN010000018.1:0-2882 GCA_046093905.1 Actinomycetota bacterium | reverse complement strand
GGTCGAGAGACCATGGTGGAGATGGACTTCAGCCAAGTCGCAAAATTGTGATCGTCACGACCGACATCACTCTGAAAATGTGAGCCCGAGGCTCACGCCGTCTCATTCTCCACACGTCCAACAGTACAAATCGAAGGGATGCGCCTCATGGCGAAGAAGAAACTTGCAGCGATCGTGAAGATCCAGATCCCGGCCGGTAAGGCCACTCCTGCTCCGCCCGTGGGTACCGCACTCGGACCTCACGGTGTGGCGATCATGGACTTCGTGAAGGCGTACAACGCCGCCACGGAAAGCCAGGTTGGCACGATCATCCCCGTCGAGATTTCGATCTTCGAGGATCGTTCGTTCACCTTCATCTTGAAGACCCCGCCGACGCCAGTTCTCCTGCGTCAGAAGGCAGGACTCGAAAAGGCCAGTTCCACTCCGGGCAAGACAGTTGCCGGAACAGTGACTGAGTCCGACATCGAAGAAGTCGCAAAGATCAAGATGCCCGACCTCAATGCCAACGATCTCGAAGCAGCCAAGCAGCAGGTACGCGGCACGGCTCGTTCGATGGGTCTCAAGGTAAAGTAATCAGTCCACACACGCCCGGACCGGTATCACCTCGACCGGCCGGCACAACGATCCGCAGATGCGGTGACGAGGGAGACAGTCATGTCAGGAAAGAAATATGCAGATGCGCTGAAGCGCTATGACCGCGATCAGTTGTTCAGCCCAACCGAGGCACTCATCATGGTCAAGTCGATGGCACCGGCAAAGTTCGACGAGACCGTCGAGATTGCCATTCGCCTCGGCGTCGATCCGCGTAAGGCGGAGCAGGCTGTGCGCGGCACGGTCGCTCTTCCTTCCGGTACCGGCAAGAACCTGCGCGTTGCAGTCTTCGCCACGGGCGAAGCAGCAGAGGAAGCTCGCAAAGCCGGAGCTGACATCGTCGGAGCCGATGATCTCGCAGCCGAGGTGGAAAAGGGTGTCTTCAACTTCGATCTCGCCATTGCCACCCCGGACATGATGCCCCTCGTGGGTCGCATCGGTCGTCTACTCGGACCGCGTGGGCTCATGCCGAACCCGAAGACGGGCACCGTCACTCAGGACGTCGGCAAGGCTGTCGGAGAGTTCAAGGGTGGAAAGGTCGAGTACCGCACCGACCGCTACGGCAACGTGCACGTCCAACTCGGAAAGGTGAGCTTCTCGCCCGAGGCACTCGAGGCGAACTTCCGAGCCGTTCTCGAGGAAATCCAGCGTGCCAAGCCGGCATCGGCGAAGGGTCGCTATTTGAAGAAGATGACGGTCTCATCGACGATGGGACCTGGCGTCAAGATCGATCTCAACCGCTTGCGTCCCGAGACGGTCTGAGTCGTTCCGAATCCTGACCGATAGTTTCAGGGTTGTCAGTCGTCGTGGAGACACGACATCGATGACTCGACACCAGGTCGTTCACAATTTCATCAACTGTGCTTGCCAGAGACAGTCGGTCCGCCCCAGGGCGGCTAAAGGGATGAGAGTCCCGCCTACCGAGGCGAAGACTGCACGGAGCTCCTTCGCTCCTCGTGGTGTTCGCATCTGCGAGCCCCGAGTCGTAGCGAAAGGAGGAAAACATGGGAAACCCCCGTCCGGAAAACGTGGCGAAGGTCGCCGAAATCGCAGACAAGATGTCCGCGGTCGACATGATCGTCGTTACGGAATACCGAGGATTGACGGTTGGTGATCTGGCTACATTGCGCACGTCGTTGCGCGGTGTCGATGCCGAGTTGAAGGTGTTCAAGAACACATTTGCTCGACTTGCAGCTCAGAATGCCGGCAAAGAAGCTCTGGCTGACTTGCTCGTCGGACCTGCATCTTTGACATTCGTCCACGGCGATGCAGCAGCTACTGCCAAAGTGCTGCGCGAATTCGCCAAGACGAATGCTCTGCTGGTCATCAAGGGAGGCGTGCTGTCCGGTGCAGCGATGTCCGCAAAGGACGTCGAGGCTCTGGCCGACCTGCCCCCGCGCGATGTACTGCTGGCCCAAATGGCCGGCGCTCTGCAGGCACCGCTCGTCAAGACCGCAGGACTTCTCCAGGCATTGCCACGTCAGATGGCATATGGCTTGAAGGCCCTCATCGAAAAGCAAGCTGCGTAACCGGCCGAAGTTCATTCGGCCCACTCAGCGCACAACCATTCATCACCAATATCAAGAACTGAACATCAACAAGGAGAAATCATCATGGCTCTGTCGAAAGACGAGATTCTGGACGGCATCGCCGCCCTCACTGTTATCGAATTGAAGGAACTGCTCGACGCATTCGAAGAGAAGTTCGGCGTCACCGCCGCTGCCCCGGTGGCTGTTGCCGCCGTCGCCGCCGGTGGGGGAGCCGCCCCCGCTGCTGGAGCCGAGGAGAAGGACGAGTTCGACGTCATCCTGGCCGACGCCGGTGCCCAGAAGATTCAGGTCATCAAGGTCGTGCGTGAGCTCACCAACCTCGGCCTCAAGGAAGCCAAGGACCTCGTGGACGGTGCACCCAAGCCCGTGCTCGAAAAGGTCAGCAAGGACGACGCCGACAAGGCCAAGGCCAAGCTCGAGGAATCGGGAGCGACCGTCGAGGTCAAGTGACGATCGGAATCCTGATCGCAAGATCGAGACAGCGGGTCCTCGCAAGAGGGCCCGCTGTTTTCGTATCCGGCCCCGTTCGGTCCTTTTTCGATCCTGTCCGATTCGGCGAATTCACAGCGAATTCCCGCGTTCTTGACGAAAATCGAAGGTGAGGTGCTTGACCGGGCACCTCGCGAGTCTCTACCTTGTCAGTGACATCCCGTCCGGTCAATTACCGGTCACGGTTGATAAACCTTGTCTGCCTTCGGTAGTCTTGCCAGTTGCCGTGCGTCGCCCCTGTCCTTTTCGTTC
>JBJTGN010000017.1:0-5735 GCA_046093905.1 Actinomycetota bacterium | reverse complement strand
TCGATCGGTGATCCGGGATACGCAGATCGGAGACACCCCGATTCCAGCAGGATCGATTCTCCACATCCGATATGCCGCAGCCAACCGCGACGAGCGCATCTTTCCTGATCCCGATCGCGTCGATCTCGAACGACGCAACAGTCGTCGCCACATGGCGTTCTCTCTCGGTGAGCACCATTGTCCAGGTAGCGGGCTGTCGCGCCTCGAACAGAACCTCGCGCTCGAGGCACTGTTGGACCGCCTGCCAAATCTCCGGCTGGCCCCGGACAAGAACGACTTCCGGCACGCGCCGGGTTTCGTATTGCGCGCACTCGAGTCACTCCATGTCGAGTGGGGCTGAAAGCCCCACTGATAACTCGGGGCTGAAAGCCCCACTGATAACTCGGGGCTGAAAGCCCCACTGAAAACTCGGGGCTGAAAGCCCCACTGAAAACTCGGGGCTGAAAGCCCTGCGGAATATACGGACGTCTTCAGCCGAGCGGTCCTCCGGCGAACCAACGGGAGAACATCGGCTCGATGGCGCTCCAGACAAGTTCGACGATCAATCCCGACGGAGGCTGCACGTATGTGAAGGCCCCGTAACCATGATCCGGATCGTTCTGAGCCATCAACAGAGTCCATCCGGCATCGACGAGTGCCTGCGTATCCCCTCTCACGTCCGTCGACCACACACCGATGTGGTGTGCTCCGGGCGATACAACTCCGTCCCAGATGGATCCGGACGGACCGGCCAGGAGTTCGATGTGCATCGGCCCCCGATTCGAGTATGTGAAGGTCAACGGAATCGTCACCGGACCCTGTGCCGGAATCCAAACGGACTGCTCTCGCTCTTGAACCGAACACCACTCGACCCCAAGGCTCCCACCCATTTCATTCATGGCGCGGCGGACATCCGGGACTCTGACTCCCAAGTGGTAGGCACGTGTGAAGTCCACCATGTCGGTCAGATCCTTCGATCCCGACCGACCCAGTACGGAGCGCGCAATGGCGCCTTCTGGATTTTTCCGGTTCCGGTGCGCGGAATGTGATCGACGAAATCAACCGAGCGCGGCGCCTTGTAACCCGCAAGCAGAACCCGGCAATGTGCGATCAATTCGTTCGCCAAGATTTCGTCGCCGGCAGTTCCAGGGACAAGTTGAACCAGAGCCTTCACACTCTCGCCGAATTCGTCGTCGGGAACACCGATGACGGCGACGTCCTCCACGGAGGGGTGGGACGACAACGCACCTTCGATCTCAGCCGGATAGATGTTGACTCCGCCGCTGATGATCATGTCGATCTTGCGGTCGGAGAGCCAGAGGTATCCATCGGCATCGATGTACCCGACGTCTCCGGTCGTGAAGACTCCCGGCTCCAAGTGGGCGGCTCGGGTCTTCTCGTCGTCGTTGTGATACGAGAAGTCGGTCCCCATCTTGTTGCGGAAATACAAGGTGCCCTCGGCGCCTTGAGGAACCCGGTCTCCGTTGTCGTCGACGACGATGACTTCGACACTCTCGAGCGGACGACCGACGCTCCCGCCCTTGGCGAGCCACTCGTTCGCCGGGATCACGGAAATGATCGACCCCTCGGTCGAGCCGTAGTACTCCGTCACCTTTGGACCCCACCAATCGATCAGACTCCGCTTCACCGCTGGCGGACACGGTGCCGCGCCGTGCCATGCGACGACGAGCGACGCTCCGGAGAAACGATCCTTGGTCTCGGACGGAAGATCGACCAGACGTTTCATCTGCGTCGGCACGAGGTGGATATTGGTGCATTCGTGGCGGTCGATGAGATCGAGTACGCCAGCTGAGTCGTACTTGTGCTGCATGACCACCGACGACCCATTGATCATCGGTAGGAACGAAAACGCCCATTGAGCCGAGTGGTAGAAGGGTCCGCACAGAAGAGTGCGACCGGGAATCGGGACGAAGTTGGAGAACCCGGCGGCCACGAGCCTCATGATGTCCGGTGTCAGTGATGACCCACCGGACAATGCCCCGCGCACACCCTTCGGGCGACCGGTCGTACCGGAGGTGTAGAACATCGGTCCACCGAGGACCTGGTTCTCAGGTTCGGATTGATCACCTCGGTCGACGACCTCTTCGTATTCCACGAAACGACTGTCGGTTCGCAGTGTTGACTCAGCCGCACTGCGGATGCCCACCACGAGCTCGACCTTGTCCGAGCGCGAATCCTGCAGAGCACCCACGACCGTATCCGTGAATCGCTCGTCGACGAAGACTGCCTTGGCTTGCGCGTCGCCGAACACGTAGGCCAACTCGTCTGCGACCCAATGCCAGTTGACGGGCACGTACGTCCAGCCGCCGTGTGCACACGCCTGTGCGAGTTCGAACCACTCGCATTGATTGCCGGCAACAACTGCGATCGTGTCTCCCGCGGCTAGACCACGATCCCGAAGTCCGTTGACGAGCCGGTTCACCCTGTCGTCGAGTTTTGACCATGTCGTCGACCGCGTCTCGTCGATGAGGGCAGAGGTGTCGCCCCGCTCCGACGCGTGCTGGGAGGTGAGTGTGGCCATGTCAGCGGGACAGAATCGTCACACCCGAAATGCCCGGGGCGCCGTAGACGTGGGTATAGGCCACCTTCGGATCGTTGGGCACTTGCCGGGGTCCAGCATCACCGCGCAACTGGAGCACGTTCTCGTAGACCTGTCGCAGTCCCGATGCGCCGATGGGCTCGCCGTTGGCAAGACACCCGCCGTCGGTGTTCACCGGGAAACGTCCGCCGATCTCCGTCTCGCCCGACTGAATCATCATCTCCTGTTCGCCGTGCTCGCAGAAGCCGTTTTCGGCCATGTGCATGACCTCGGCGCCTGCCTCCGTGTCCTGCAGTTGCGCGAGATCCACGTCCTCCGGACCGATTCCGGCCATTTCGAAAGCAGCCTTGGAGGCGTCAACCGTCGGGCCGGCGTTGTGCTCGAGAGCGATCGACGGCGCCAACACCTCGAAGCTGCCGAACCGCCTCGACCGCACGGCCGCCGCGCGCAGGAATACGGGTTTGTCCGTGTAGAGATGGGCCTTGTCGGCGCGGCAGAGCACGAGGGCCACGCCACCTTCTCCCGGATTGCAGAACATGTACTGGGTCAATGGGAAACTCAGCATTGGCGAGTCGAGGATCTCCTGCTCGGCAATGGGCTTGCGGCGCCAGGCCATCGGGTTGAGCGAACCATTTCGGAACGCCTTCGACGAGACCTTGGCCAGAGTGGACTGACTGATTCCATACTCGTGCATGTAGCGATTGATCTTCATGCCGAAGAACTGGGTCGTCAGCGCGAGGCCGGTGGCTCCGTACCAGTCGCCAAGTCCCGATCCTTTGGTACTGACGCGAAAAGCTCCGCGCTCGTGCTTGTCGAATCCGATGGCGATGCCCATGTCGAACACGCCCGAGCGGATCGTGTTGTAGGCGGAGAAGAGTGCTGAGCCACCGGTCGCGCACCCGTTGGCCACGTTGATGAACTGCAGACCAGTGAGGCCGAGCAAGGAGACCATGGTGTCCGCAGCGCCGGCTGCCATCGACCCGCCGAACGCGAACTGCATGTCCTCCCAACCGACTCCGGCATCGGCACAGGCGCGCCGAACCGCAGTCACTCCCTGATCCATCCCGGACACGCCCTCTGTTCGACCGAACTCGTGCATGCCGATTCCAACGATGGCGACATCGATCGTCATTTCGTTCCCCCGTTCTCGATCACCGGCGCAAACGCAAAGGTGACGACTTCTTGTCCGTTCTCATCGACGTGGAGAGGAATGATCACCATTTCCATTTCCATACCGATGCGCAACTTTGCTGGATCGGCTTCGGTCAGCCGCGCCTCGACCTTCACTTGCCCAGGTAGCTCCACGTAGCCCACGCCGAACGGCACGAACGTTTTCGGATCGGCGTCGCCGGCATATGGAGGTGCCTTCGGCGGGAACCCCTGCACAGTCCACGTCCATAGAGTTCCCCTCCGCGCAAATTCGACTCGCTCAGTCGAGTCACCAGTGCACTTCGGACATCCCGATTGGACGGGGAACATGTGATTGCCACATGTCGTGCATCGACTCCCGATGAGTCGTGGCTCGTCCGATGGCCATGTGAAGACGCCTTCCGCAACGGGAACTCGAGCCATCACCTTTTCCCCCTCGACGCGATCGGAGAGCTCGATGCCCCCCGGCGACGCCAGGCTAGTTGCCGACAGACCGCTGTCGACCAGCCGAGACCAATGGCGGCTCGCCGCGGGGACACCCTCGAGACTACGGTTCGCTCGTTCGACAAGGAGACCCACATGAGCCTCATTCCCACATCCACGACCGAGATCACCAACGAGTGGATGACCAGCACCCTTCGAGACAGTGGCGCGATCGCTCCCTCGACGTCGGTCAGCAGCATCGAGCGCGATGCCATGGGTGCCGGAGTCGGATTCATGGGTGAGGTCGGACGGCTGCGTCTGACATTCAGCGGCGGAACCGGTCCGTCGTCGGTCATCTGCAAGATTCCGACCCAAGATCCCAACGTGCGCGGCCTCCTCGCAGCCGCTCGGGTCTTCGAACGCGAAGCTCGCTTCTACCTCGACGTCGCTCCAACTCTCGATGTCGTACCCCGGGCTCACGCCGTCGTCGCCGATTTCGACAATGACGACTACGTCCTCGTTCTTCAAGATCTCGGCCACCTCCGAGTCGGCGATCAGGCGGCTGGAGTCGAGATCGATGACGCCCATGCGACCATGGTGGCAGCAGCCCGCCTCCACGCCGAATACTGGAAGAACGCGAAGTTGGACGCGATCGCGTGGATGCCCGCCGCCAATTCGGACGGGATGAAGATCGGCCGCGAGGTCTACAACGCATCCCTCCCCGGATTCCTACAAGTCTTTGCACATGCAGTCGAGCCCGACATGGTGCCGATCATGGAACGCTTCGGAGACAACGTTCATCAGTTGCTGGATCGCATCGCGTCCATGCCCACGACGATCGCCCACTTCGATTTCCGGCTCGACAATCTCTTCTTCGACGATGAAACTCATCAAGTCCACATGATCGATTTCCAAACGGCGAGCAAGGGCGGAGGTGCATACGACATCGGCTACTTCATGAGCCAGAGCGTGGCCGTCGACGTGCGACGGGCACACGAAGACTCCCTCTTGCACACCTACCACGACGAACTGAAGCAACTCGGCGTTGTCGACTATCCGTTCGACCAGTTCTTCCGCGACTACCGAATCGGCGTCCTGTACGGATGGATCATCCCGGTCTACGCGGTCGGCACTCTCGACTCGTCGAGCGAACGGGCCATGGCACTGTGGACCGAGGTCATCCGCCGAGCTCAGGCTGCAATGCGCGACCACAACGTCGTCGAGTTCCTCGCCTGACGGCAAGGAGACAATGATCGTCGTCGAGAGCGTAGATCAGGCTTCGGGCAACGGATAGTGCAGTCCGGGAATTCCCGGTGCCAGAGCCTGATACCAGTCCGGGCGAGGCTGGATTCCCGGGTAGCCCGTTCCCACCTTCTCCGACTCTCCCGAGTTCCACTCATGATGGATCGGCGGGATCTGGTAATAGCCGTTGGCCGCATTGGTCCCTCCATCGACGAGGAGATCGTGTCCGGTGATGTAGCTCGCCGCATCCGAAGCCAGGAACATCACCGGAGCCACGACTTCGTGCAGTTCCCCGATGCGCCTCATGGGGGTACGGCTGGCTATCCACTTGTCCATACCGAGCGTCTCCAGGGCCGGCCGGACCATTTCGGTCATGATGAAA
>JBJTGN010000016.1:0-3873 GCA_046093905.1 Actinomycetota bacterium | reverse complement strand
TCCCTTGAGGGCCTTCTGCGTGACTGAGAATGTGGCAGTGCCAAGCCCAGACGCCGAGGTCTTCACCCCTGTAGAGCACTGTGTACCGTTCGCCTGGCGAAACCCAGACGGTGTCCGTCGGCATCGGTACTTCGAGCGGGTGTCCATCCTTGGCCACGATCCAGCCGACGGGCTGGTGCAGGTGCATCGGGTGACCGGTGAGGCCCTCGTTCTGGTAGTGAACCATCATCACCTCACCGAGCCGCAGCGAGTACGCCTCGGTTGCTGGGAACGACTTGCCGTTCAAGGACAGACCGATGACACCCGAGTCGTTGAGAACCATCGTCATCTCTTTGTCGATCTGGGTGTACCCCTTCGCCTTCAGCGAAGTGGGGATGGGCATCTGACCGACCATGAAGGAGCCGAACATTCCATCGGGAATCTGGACCTGAGCGTCATGGTGCGGGTGATATATGCCGACTGCCGGCTCGAGAGTGGTGAACTCGTAGGTGAACGTCTCACCGGGAGTGACGGGCTTCTGCGTGTACGGATCGACCCCGTCGTACTTGTTGGGAACACGGATTCCGTGGAAGTGAATTGTGGTGGACACGTTCAGCTCGTTCTTGAGCACGATTAGCACCTTGTCACCCACTTCGACGCGAATCTCGGGACCGGGTACGACACCGTTGTACGTCTTGGCCTTGACGATCTTGCCGGGTTCGACTTCCCAGTCGACTTCCTTGGCAGTGAGGTAGAAGACCTTGGTGCCGTCAGCTTCGATCGTCGGCTCGAGGATCTGTCCGCCCTTTTCACCCGTGGTATTGGCGGGGTACGCCTTGGCACGGATCTCCATCGCCTTGTCCATTTCCTGCCAGTTCGCGAACCCGTGCAATCCATCGGCACCAGTTC
The DNA here is from genome assembly GCA_046093905.1 of Actinomycetota bacterium. Taxonomy (GTDB): domain Bacteria; phylum Actinomycetota; class Acidimicrobiia; order Acidimicrobiales; family Ilumatobacteraceae; genus Casp-actino8. The sequence continues at coordinate 2,985 of JBJTGN010000016.1, read as the reverse complement.
CGCCTGCGCTGGCCGCACCTGCATCGGATGTCACCGTCAATGTGGCGACCATTCCCGACGCAGCATGACCTGCGATCTCACACAATGCGTCGTAAACGCCTTCGGACAATGTTCCAAGGTCGAGGATCTCGGAGTCACCGCCGAGAAGGTCAGCGGTCTTCTTTTCGAGACCGGGGATCGAGAAATTGTGCACCATCGTGCCCGTGTTCACGACTCGCAGCTGAACCTTTCCGGGGGGAACGACGATCGCGGCGGGGGTGATTGCGAACTCGGACAATTGCACATCGACAACTGTTGCACCCGCCTCACCGGACGACGCCGAACCACCGCCCTCGGACAAACCGGTCAGGGCCGCAACTGCTACGAAGAGCGCAGCAATGGCGACGCCGAAGGAACCCCACATCAATACGGAACGATCATCACGACTCATGGGCTCCACCCTGCCTGGTCCAAGGACGACGCGCTCAGTGATGAGAGGCAGGACTGTGAGGGACTTTGGTCCCAGCATCGAGCATGTTCGGTCGGGCCGTAGACGGAGTAGATGGAATCAACGTCAGTGAACGGGACTCACTACAGCAGTGGCACGCTCCACTCGATGCGCGTTCCGGTTCCACTCGATGAATCGCCACCCGATGAATAGCCCGATGAATAGCCGGATGAATAGATGGCACAAGATCCGCTGTGAACCTCGGCGCGCGTGCGCAGATTCCGCAATCCGTTTCCGGGGTTGGCGTCGATGTCGGCGGGTAGTCCGAGTCCATTGTCGACGACACGTACCACTACCGAGTAGTCCTGAACGATGATGTCGACAGATACGACCGTCGCTCGGGAGTGGCGTGCCACATTTGCCAACGCCTCGCGCAGTGCTGCTGTCAGATCCGGCCGCAAGCGGGGTGAGATCAAGTTCTCGAGGGGCCCTTGGATGTTCAATCGAGGTGAGAACCCGAGGACACGCGCGGATTGGGCGATGATGTCACCGAGTTCCTGCCCGAGTGAACCTTCGCGGCGCGCTGCTCCGAGCGTGAACACGCTTGTGCGGATTTCCTTGATGATGGTGTCGATTTCGTCGACGGCGGTCTCCAAACGGCGTCCCGACTCGCCGGGTTCCTTCATGGCGATGGCCTGCATCTCGAGTCCGAGACCGAAGAGACGTTGGAGAACAGTGTCATGGAGGTCTCGGGCAATACGCTCGCGTTCGCTCGACAGCGTCAACATCTCCTGAGTGCTTCGCAGTCGCTCTGCTTCCTCCAAGCGCTCCGAAATGTCTCGAATCGACGCGATGGTCAGGGGATGATCGGGAGTGTCCACGGGGGACAGGCTGATCTCGACCGAGAATTCACCACCATCGGCTCGCTTTGCGGTCAATGTCAAACCGCGGCCCATCGGGCGAGGTTTGGGATCCGCCCCGTAGTCGGCTCGCAGTCTCACGTGTCGGGCGCGAATGTGGTCCGGAACCAGGATGTCGACGGACTTGCCGACCAGCCCCTCCGGCTCGTATCCGGTCAGACGACACAGCGCGTCGTTGACGAACACAATGGTGCCGTTCTCCTCGCACAGCAGGAGTCCATCGGGCCCCTGGGCGAGGACCTGCCTGAGGACGCCGTCACTCAGAGTGCGCGACCTCAAGTCCGGGGCAGGGTGGTCGGCCGACTGCCCCGTCGAGGCCCCGTCCACGCCATTGTTGGGTGCCATGTGATCACCCTATGAGCAGATGTGTCCGGCCCGGAAAGTGACCTTGGTCCCTGAACGCGAGGCTCCCGAGACGGCAGACTCCCCGACATGTCCGGCCCGATTCCCGTCTTTCTTCTCGACGACCACGAGGTCGTGCGCCAAGGGGTTCGGTCTCTCCTCGAATCAACGGGTGACATACGGGTCGTCGGCGAAGCAGGGTTGGCGTCTGAGGCGCTGCCGCGCATCAAGGCGTCGAATCCTCGAGTAGCAATTCTCGATGTGCGATTGCCGGATGGCAATGGCGTCGAAGTGTGTCGCGAAGTGCGCAGCGAGTTCCCTGACGTTCTGTGCCTGATGTTGACCTCCTACACCGACGACGAAGCCCTTTTCGAAGCGATCATGGCCGGTGCGTCGGGATATGTGCTCAAGCAGATCCGAGGCAACGAATTGGTTCAGGCAGTCAAGCGCGTTGCTGCGGGCGAATCTCTTCTCGATCCTGCTGTCACGGGGCGCGTGTTGCGACGTTTGCGGGAGCCCTCTCCTGAGGACGAGCGCTTGGCGCGATTGACCGAACAGGAGAGAAAGATCCTCGACCTCATTGCTGAAGGGTGCACAAATCGGCAGATCGGTCAGCGTTTGCATCTTGCCGAGAAGACTGTCAAGAACTACGTGAGCAACATGCTGTCGAAATTGGACATGGAGCGTCGCACGGAAGCGGCGGTGTTCGCTGCGCGGCTCGAGTTTGCGAAAGCAAAAGACGTCGACTGAATCACTGGTGTCATCCACAGTCGAGAGATGCGGTTCTGAGGGCTTGCGCTTCGATGGAGCGCAAGACGCCAGGTATCAGCTCGTCAGCGTGACGAGCCCGATGCGAGTCGCTCGACACCGCGCAGAAGTCTGTCGACGTCATCGTCAGTGATGTAGCGCACGACACCCGCCCGAATCACCCCGCCACTGTCCGCAAGACCCAAGTGATCGACGACTTCGACTGCGTATGCGTGGCCGTCCCACAGGGCGATGTGCTCAGCCGCCAGGCTCTCGCTGGCTCGGGCAGGGTGGACGCCTTCGATCGTGAATGCTGCGGTGGGAGCGCGTCGCTGGTCATCGGTGGGGCCGATGCGCTTCACACCAGGTATCTGACCGAGACCATTCCAGAGTCGTTCGAAGACGACTGATTCGAAGCGAACGAGGTTGTCCATTCCTTCTTCGAGTAGGAAGCGCGCCGCCGCTTCGACGCCCGCGATGGCCTCGAAGTTGGGCATTCCGGTCTCGAATTTTCGCGGTCCTGTGTTCGCAGCTGGGCGAACCCTCCAC
>JBJTGN010000015.1:0-6529 GCA_046093905.1 Actinomycetota bacterium | reverse complement strand
CGACCATCGATGCAGCGTGGATGAACACTGTGCTGAGAGGCTCCGACGTCGCTGGTTCTGCGTCTGTCATCGGCTGCCGGTTCGATGGGTTCGTGGGCACTGGTCAGACCGGCTGTAACGCTCGATTCACCCTGACGTGGGACGACCCGGCGGGGCGACCGCCGACGATCATGGGAAAATTTCCATCGCAGGACCCAACTGCACGTGCGACTGGATTCGCTGGGGGTGCGTATGTCACCGAGTGGAACTTCTACAGCCGCATTGCCCCGACGGTAAAGGTGCGAGCACCCAAGTGCTATCACGCCGCACTCGACCTTGCGTCAGAACAGTTCTGTTTGATCATGGAGGACCTTTCGGGATCACAACAGGGAGATCAATTCATCGGGCTCACCCTCGACGAGGCCGAACTCGCCATCGACCAAGCTGTCCTCCTGCATGCTCCACGTTGGGGGGATCAGACTCTGGCTGAATCGGCTGCGCAGGTGACGACTGTGGAGGAACGGTCACAGCGTCTGCAGATGATCTACTCGATGCTGTTGCCCGCATTTCTCGAACGACTCGGGTCGCGACTCGACGATCCGATTCGTGAACTGGTCAGCTCATTCAACAGCCATGTCGCCCGATGGGCGGAGGGAACAGGAACTCCGTTGACCGTTGCCCACTACGACTTTCGGCCCGACAATTTCCTGTTCGCCCGAACACCAGAAGCACCACCGCTCGTCATCGTCGATTGGCAGACGGCAAACGAAGGATTGGGAATGGTCGACGTTGCCTACATGATCGCTGGGAGTTTCACACCTCAGCGTCGGGGGGAAGTCGAACAGGACCTCGTTCAGTCGTATCTCACAAAATTGAGATCTGCAGGAGTGTCCTATTCCGATGATGATGGTTGGCGCGATTACAAGTTCGGATCACTGTGGGGTCTGATCATCACGGTGCTTGCAACGTCGATGGCAGCGCGCACGGACCGGGGCGATGATCTGTTCGTGATGATGGCAACGCAACACGGATATCAAGCACTCGACCACGGTGCATTGGATCTCGTCCGCTGAGATTCGGGGACTGAGCGCAGTGCTGCGCCGATGTGGATGCCGTGCTGTGTGGGTACGAAATGAGTTGAGTAGCAAGAACTGGGGGAAGGTTCATGGGGAAGACGGACGGAGTACGGATAGTGGAGTTCGATGCAGACGCTCTGCGCGAGAAGTATCGAGTCGAACGCGATAAGCGCTTACGTGAGACCGGAAACGATCAGTACATAGAGATTGCCGGCGACTACGCGCACTATCTCGACGATCCATATGTCTCGCCGATTACTCGCTCGCCACTGAACGACGAAGTCGAGATTGTGGTCATCGGCGGCGGATTCGGCGGGCTGCTCGCGGGCGCACGCTTGCGCCAAGCGGGGTTCGATGACATCCGCATGATCGAAAAGGGCGGTGACTTCGGCGGCACTTGGTACTGGAATCGCTACCCGGGCGCCGCCTGTGATGTCGAGTCCTACATCTACCTTCCGCTTCTCGAAGAAATCGGATACATCCCGACGCAGAAGTACTCGAGCGCGCCCGAGATCTTGGCTCACAGCCAGGCCATTGCGCGACACTTCGACCTGTATCGAAATGCATGTCTGCAAACGGAAGTCACCGAATTGCGCTGGCACGAGAATCTGAGGCGCTGGGCGATCCACACGAATCGCGGTGATGAAATCTTCGCGAGGTTCGTCGTCATGGCGAATGGGCCGCTTCATCGTCCGAAATTGCCGGGGATCGAAGGAATCGAAACATTTCGTGGCCACACGTTCCACACGAGCCGCTGGGACTACGACTACACGGGCGGATCCTCCGAAGGGGGACTGACGAAACTCCGGGACAAGAGAGTTGGCATCATCGGGACGGGTGCGACGGCTGTCCAGTGCGTTCCACACCTCGGTGCGAGCGCACAAGAACTCTACGTGTTTCAGCGCACGCCGTCATCGATCGATGTGCGCAACAACAGACCGACGGATCCCGATTGGGCAGCCACGCTGAAGCCTGGCTGGCAGAAAGAGCGCATGGACAATTTCAATGCACTTGTCAGCGGCGGCTTTGCGGAGGAAGACCTCGTCAACGACGGATGGACCGACATCATTGGCAATTTGTTGATCCGACTCCGACGTGAGGCGAACCCGGATCTGTCGAGTGAAGGTTTGGCGCGCAATCTCGAACTCGCGGACTTCGAAAAGATGGAGCAGATTCGCGACCGAGTCGAGAACATCGTGGCCGATCCGAGCACCGCAGATGCGCTCAAGCCGTGGTATCGACAGTTCTGTAAACGTCCGTGCTTCCATGACGAATACCTGGAGACCTTCAATCGTCCGAATGTGCATCTCGTCGATACGAACGGGCGTGGCGTCGAGCGAATCACCGAGACAGCTGTCATCGCCAACGGTGAGGAGTTCGAGATCGATTGTCTGATCTACGCGACCGGCTTCGAAGTGGGTACCGACTACACGCGACGAGCGGGTTACGAAATCTATGGTGTCGACGGCACGTCGTTGACCGAGCACTGGTCCGACGGCGCTCGCACCTTCCATGGCTTCCACAGCCGTGGCTTCCCGAACTGCTTCATCATCAGCAATGTTCAATCAGGATTCACTGTCAACTATCCCCACATGCTCGAAGAGCAAGCACGACACGTGTCCTACATTCTTCGACGATTGATCGATGACGGCGTGACCCGGGTCGAGGTATCGAAAGAATCCGAGCAGTGGTGGGTCGAGCAGATCCTCGCCCTGTCGCAGAACAACATCAAGTTTCTCGAATCGTGCACTCCTGGCTACTACAACAACGAAGGTCGACCTGCGGCGCGCAGTGTTCAAGGCGGCAGTTACGGCGCGGGACCGGTTGCATTCGTTCGAGTGCTCGAGAAGTGGCGAGACGAAGGAGAGTTACGAGGACTCGAATTCGTGCAGTGATCGCGTGTTTACGTGCCTTTTGAGGTGTTTTGAGCCATGGGGGGTATTCGTCAGCATGCTGTGACACACTCGTGACATGGTTATTCGTCTACCTCGTCTGCACACACGCTCTTCGAAGAAAGGAATGATCCTCGTCGGTCTCGTTGTTCTCGCAACAGCGTGCTCGGGGGGAGACTCACCTTCGGAGGATTCGACGTCGGATTCGCTCCCCGTCGATTCCACTGTCGTCGACGCAGGGACGGGAATGTACGAGGCGATGATCCGTCGCACGAGTGATGGAGTTCCCCACATCATCGCTGATGATTTGCGCGGCGTTTTCTTCGGCCAGGGATACGCCAGTGCGCAAGATCATGGGTGCTCTCTCGCGGATCAGATGCTGAAAGTTCAGAGCCGTCGTGCCGCTGAACTCGGACCTGGTGTCGACGATGCCAACATCAACAGCGACTTCGCTTGGTTGTCCATTGGTATCGACAAGTTGGCACGTGCTGACTACGCCGCCGTTCCAGACGACATCACTGAGCAATTCGAGGCATTCGCTGCTGGATGGAACGCACATCTCGAGGCAGTCGGGACCGAAGGCATGACGGGATGGTGTCGAGGTGAGGACTGGGTGCAGCCGATCACCGGCGAGGACCTGTACGCATACGCGCGATCCATCGCTCTGAACGCCTCGTCGTCGCGCTTGGCCTCGTACATTGCGACTGCACAGCCACCGGAGTCTGTGGACTTGGGTGTGCCCACTGTTGGCGTCAACTCGGCGACGACAACAATTGCCAGTAACGGATGGGCGGTCGGGTCCGATCTCGTGGAGGGTGGCAAGGGAGCTGTTCTTGTGGCCAATCCCCACTTCCCATGGGAAGGTGAGTTGCGGTTCTGGGAAGTCCACCTCACAGTTCCGGGAGAACTCGACATCTACGGAGCGAACCTGACCGGCGTGCCGGGAATCGGGATCGGCTTCACCGATGAGTTCGCATGGACGCACACCGTTTCAGCGGGCGCTCGATTCACCGCGTACACGCTGCAACTCAGCCCGGACACTCCGAACTGGTACTTCGTCGACGGACAGCCAGTCGAGATGAAGGAAAGTGACTTCACCATCGACGTTCTTCAGCCCGATGGGTCGACGACCAAAGTTCTTCGCACGATGTACTTCAGCGAGTACGGTCCGATCCTCGACTTCCCAGGAGTCGGTTGGACCGACTCGATGGTGATCACGTATCGCGATGCCAACATCGACAACGACGAGTTCATTTTGCAGTACGCAGATATGGCGCGAGCGAAGTCGTTCGACGAGTTCGTCGAAGCTCACCGCACCCACCAAGGTGTTCCGCTGTTCAACACGATTGCTGTGAGCAAGGATGGTCGAGCGTGGTACGCGGACACGTCGGCGACGCCGAATCTCACTGCGGAAGCAGAGGCCGCCTACAAAGCAGAGCTCGAAGCCGGTGGCCTGGCAACGCTGGCCCGGCAGAGCGGCGCCGTGCTTCTCGACGGGTCGAACAGTCTGTTCCGCTGGGAAGAGCAAGCTGGATCGCGTGACCCGGGTCTCGTTCCCTGGGAAGAACTTCCGCAATCTGAGAGGCGTGACTTCGTCTTCAATGCCAACGACAGCTTCTGGGTGAACAATGGCGCAGAAACGTTGAACGGTGCCTATTCGATTCTCCACGGCGAACAGGGCACGGCACGATCATTGCGTACCCGTGAGAATGTCCGAATTCTCACCGACACGTCACCGACGGGCTTCGCGGGAGCAGATGGAAAGTTCTCTGCTGAGGAACTGCGCGACGCTGCACTCGGCAACACCAGCTATCCGGCATGGATGCTGCGTGAATCTCTCGTCGAGCGCTGCAAGGGCGCAGGGATCGTTCCGCTTGCACCGGTCTACGGCGAAGGCAACGTCGAGATCCTTCCGCAGACGGAAATCGATCTCACGGCAGCATGTGACGTTCTGTCTACGTGGGATGGCACGTTCAACCTCGATGCAGCAGGTGCACCGCTGTTCCGAGAGTGGCTGAGTCAGTTCCCGCAGTCGGCTTTCGGCGATGACGGCATTCTTTTTGCTGAGGGCTTCGACCCCGCTGATCCTGCGAACACTCCACGCGGTTTGGCCGAGTCCGATGACCCCACCAATGCGATCATCACCAATCTTGCTCGCGCAGTGCAGATTCTCAAGACCGCAGGCTTCTCCGAGTCCAGCACGTTGCGCGATACGCAATACGCTGCCCGCTCCGAGCCGCGAATCCCCGTTCACGGAGGTCTTGGATCCGATGGCGTGACGAACATTGTGAGTTGGGGTGGACTCGGGTCTTCGACCGAAGATGTCCCAACGCGCGGTGATCGTGTGGCACCCGGGAGCACGCTGACTGCTGACGGATACCCGATCAACTACGGAACAAGTTTCATCATGGTGGTCGATTTCACCGGAGGAGCGCCTCGTGCCTGGGCATTCCTGACGTACTCGAACACCGGTGATCGAACATCGGATCTTTTCAATGCTCAGATGCAGGCCTTCAGTGACAAGGAATGGCGAAGTATTCTGTTCGACAGCGCGGAGATCGAGGCAGATTCCACAGCCGTGACAGTTCGTGGCTGATTGATGAACTTGTGTTTTCTGGTCAGTCTTCGGGCTGACCAGAAAACACTGGTTTCAGCGTCAACTCCGGTTCATCGCTCTCGAGGCGGGCGAGTCGGTACTTGTTTTCGAAGAGAGCGACCATCTCTCCGTCGCTGCGATACAGAATGCGAATTCCCCCGATCGACCTCAACCGATCAGCACTGGTCCGATCCGTGATCCGCATCGCCTGATACGGGGCGGAGAGAATTTCCGCAGGCGCTCCGAATTCACTCTGCAGGCGATGTGCGAACACATCGAACTGCAGAACGCCGACTGCAGCAAGTACGGGATCGGTGTCGCCGAAGTCGAGATCCCGAAGAATCTGGACGACTCCTTCTTCATCGAGTTGTTCGAGTCCGCGGCGGAACTGTTTGATCTTTCCGCGATCGAGAGGCCGGGCAGTAGCAAAGACCTCTGGTGCAAATTTTGGCAACGGCGGGAACTCCACCTTCTTGCCCGCATACAACGTGTCGCCAATATGGATGTCTCCCGCATTGACGAGACCGATGATGTCCCCTGGAAATGCTTCCTCGATCGTTTGCCGATCGCTGCCGAATGCCGTGGTCGCGTATTTCGTTCCTACTTGGCGGTCGGTGCGAACCGATGTCACATCCATGCCACGTTCGAATTGGCCGGAACAGACTCGTGCGAATGCCAGTCGGTCACGATGATTGGGATCCATGTTCGCCTGGATCTTGAACACGAAAGCCGAAAACGAGGAATCGAGTTCTCGCTCGACACCGCCGATGTCCTTGCGAGGCATCGGGGGTGGAGCAAGTTCGGCGACCGCATCGAGAAGAGCACGAACACCGAAGTTGGTGAGTGCGGACCCGACAAAGACTGGAGTGCTCTGACCTGCAAGAAACGATGGGACATCGACATTCGCGCCGATGGCGTCGAGGAGTGAACACGAATCCATCGCTGTCGTCCAGGCATCGCCTTCTTCAGCTGCAGCTCGTTCGGGG
>JBJTGN010000014.1:0-5864 GCA_046093905.1 Actinomycetota bacterium | reverse complement strand
GAACTGTGACCACGCTCGGAGTGATCCGATCGACGACGGCATGAGTTCGGGCAGCGGCACCGGTACCGGGGTCGTCGTCACGAGTGATGGCGAGATTCTGACCAACGCCCATGTGGTCGACGGTGCAACCAGCGTCAGGGTCCTCCTCAATGGCGCAATTGATCCGATCGAGGCCCGAGTTCTGGCCCTCGACATCGGGAACGACCTCGCACTGTTGAAAGTCGACAGAACGGGACTCAAGCCGGCGGTTTTCGCGACCCCGGAATCGATCCGGATCGGCGATGAAGTCGTGGCGATCGGCTTCGCGCTCAATCTCGACGGAGGACCGACTGTGACGCGAGGGATCGTGTCGGCTCTCAATCGAACCCTGGTGAACGAAGACGGCGCGCTCGACGGCTTGATTCAGACCGATGCGGCAATCTCGTCGGGTAACTCTGGCGGGCCGCTCCTGAACATTCGCGCCCAGATCATCGGAATCAACACGGCAGTGTTCCAGAGCTCCGGAGTCGTCGCTGCGAACAACGTCGGATTCGCCATCTCGGTGTCCGAAGTGCTTCCGGTCATTCAGGAACTGCGGGCGGTTGCAAACGGACAGCCGCGCATCGAGGGGTATCTCGGCGTGGAACTCGTTCCGCGATCCGATGGGGGACGAGGAGCGGTGATCAACCTCGTGACACCGGGTTCACCTGCTGCGGCAGCGGGAATCCAGGCTGGCGACGTCGTGATCGCTGCAGATCGTTCCCCGGTGGATGGTCAGGCGGCGTTCGTCGCAGCGATTCGGGACAAATCTCCGGGTGATTCGATCGACATCGTGGTTCTGCGCGATGGCGAGCGCTTGACTCTCACGGCCGTTCTCGCCGAACGACCGAGCCCGTAACCCCCATCTGGGCATCGGACGTGTCCGTAATGGACGATTCGATCGAGGCGCCTACTGTGACGTCATGTTGGATGCACATCTGGGCGGCGCACGCCCCTTCGGACTGAACTATTGGCCGTTGCCCGAGGATGATCCGGGCGTCGATGTCCAGCGAGAGTCGATTCGACTCGTCAGCCCCGACGGAGCACTGGTTCGCGGAATCTTGTGGACTCCTCCTGTCGGAACCCCGTGGAAGACGGCGATCATCCTGTCGCACCCCCGCGGTGACTTCAGCGTTCACTACGCGTGTCCGTTGCTCGCGGCGGCGGGGTACGCGGTACTCGGATTCGGCACTCGCTACATGAACAATGACACCGACTGTCTGCACGAGCAGTGCACGATCGATGTCGAGACTGTCCACCAGGAAATGAAGCGCCGCGGCGCCGAAGCCGTCGTCCTCCTTGGCAACTCCGGGGGTGGATCACTCATGGCCCTCGCTCACACCGAGCGCGGAATCGGTGACGGGTGGGTCGGTATGGCTGCACATCCAGGCGAAGGCGTGTTCATGCTTCAGGTCATCGATCCGAGTGTCGCCGATGAAAGCGATCCGTTCGCCACTGTTCCCGAACTCGACATGTACAACCCCGACAACGGCTGGAGGCCCTGGCCGGAGCCATGTTCCTACGATCCGGACTGGCTCGAGCGATATCGCAAAGCTCAAGTCGAACGAGTGGCCCGACTCGACGCACTGGCGAAGGCCAGTATCGACGATGCGCGAGTTGCGGGTGGATCGCTGAGAGGTCTCGACCCCGTGACCGAGACACGAGCCTGGCGTGAACAGCGCAGGCGGGCAGTCTTCACCAAGTACATGGTGATCTACCGAACTTTGGCCGATCCGGCCTACCTCGACTTGTCGATCGACCCGGACGATCGACCAATGGGGAGCTTGTTTGCTTTCCCCGATCCGTTCGATGCCAACTATGGCAGGGGAGGGCTTGCTCGGACCATGACGGCTAGGGGGTGGCTGTCCACATGGAGCGGTCTGTCGAGCCACGCCAAATTGGCCGACACAATGCCCAAAGTCCAGATTCCGACACTGCTGATCCACCCGACCGCCGACACCGAGATCCGGGTCTGGCAGGCCAGGGAAATCGTGGACAATTCGGGTGCTGTGGACACGACCTACGTCGAAATGAAGGGGGCCCCGCATTATCTCGAGGGTCACCGGCAGGAGGCCATTGCCCACATGGTGGACTGGTTGAAGAAGCGGTATCCGTGATGCGATTTCACGGAAATCCTGGAGTGGCCAGGTTGGGGGGCGCCAGAGACCTGCGGTAGCGTACGAACTTCGTGTAATCGGGCCTCGGCTCGTTTACGTCAATCGATGTCTGTGTGAGCCCGAGCACTCGGGGACCACATGGCAACAACCGAACCCGGTGCTCCGCAGGTCCACGACCCGCGGAGCATTTGCGTGAATGGCAGTTCTGCCGGAATCGCCGGGATCACACAGAAATAGAACCAATGCGAAAGCGCCAGAGTCTTTCTGGCTGGATGAAGAGGCTGCCGTATGGCAAAGAAAGCGATCGTCGGCGAAAAGGTCGGCATGACTCAGGTGTGGGCTGATGACAATCGTGTCGTGCCCGTCACCGTGCTCCGTGTCGAACCCGCGCGCATTGTCCAAGTCAAGACCAACGAGCGAGACGGTTACGCCGCCCTTCAGGTCACCTACGGGCACAAGGATGCAAAGAAGCTCTCCAAGCCCGAGGCGGGCCACTTCGCGAAGGCTGGAGTTCAGCCCGGTCGTCGACTCGTCGAACTTCGCCTCGAGAACGTCGATGGCTTCGAGGTTGGCGGCGAGATCGGTGTCGACCAGTTCGAAAAGGGCCAGAAGGTCGACGTGACTGCTGTGAGCAGAGGTAAAGGCTTCGCCGGTGGCATGAAGCGACACAACTTCCGCGGTCAGGGAGCAAGTCACGGTAACCACAAGCATCACCGTGCACCCGGCTCGATCGGTTCTGCGTCGTTCCCTGGTCGCGTTCTCAAGGGTCTGAAGATGGCAGGCCACCTCGGTCATGAGCAGGTCACGACCCTCAATCTCGAAGTTGTCGAAGCCGATGCCGAGCGCGGGATTCTCCTGGTGCGCGGCTCGGTGCCCGGCCCGAACGGCGGTGTCGTCATCGTGCGCAATGCAGTGAAGGGAAAGTGAACTGATGCCTTCCATTTCCGTCAAGAATCAGGCTGGCAAGGATGTCGGCTCGGTGGCACTCAGCGATGTCGACTTCGGTCGTCAGCCCAATGTGCCCGTGATGCACCAAGTCGTCACGGCACAGCTCGCTCAGAGGCGTGCCGGAACCCAGAGCACCAAGACCAGGGCCGAAGTGTCCGGTGGTGGCAAGAAGCCGTTCAAGCAAAAGGGAACCGGTAACGCCCGACAGGGCTCGATCCGTGCACCGCACTTCTCGGGTGGCGGTGTTGCTCTCGGTCCGAAGCCTCGCAAGTACGGACAGAAGACTCCGAAGAAGATGGTCAAGATTGCGCTGCAGTCGGCTCTGTCGGATCGCGCGAACGAGGGCAAGATCATCGTCGTCGATTCGTGGAACTTCGCATCTCCGAAGACTGCCGATGGCATCGCTGCCCTGCAGGCTCTCGGTGTGTCGGGTCGAGTGTTGATCGTCGTGCGACGTGACGAGATCAATGCCATTCGCAGCTTCCGGAACATTCCGAACGTGCAGCTCATCGAAGTCGGTGAACTGAACGCCTACGACATTCTCTGCAACGACACCGTCGTGTTCTCGCAGGCCACTCTGCCGAACTCGTCGGCCGCAGGATCCAAGGATGGTCAGTGATGAAAGACCCTCGCGACATCATCATCGCTCCGATCGTGTCGGAGAAGAGCTACGCGCTCATCGAGAACAACGTCTACACGTTCAATGTCCATGTGGACGCGACCAAGCCCGAGATCCACGACGCTGTCGAGGCCATCTGGGGCGTCAAAGTGGTCAAGGTCAACACTCTCAATCGTGCGGGCAAGGTCCAGCGAACTCGGGGCACCAATCGCCCTGGTCGCCGCCCTGCCACAAAGCGCGCCATCGTCACGCTGGCAGCCGGGAATGAGATCCCGCTGTTCGAGAACAACTGAGGCATCACGTCATGGCTATTCGCAAACGCAAGCCCACATCAGCCGGTCGTCGTTTCCAGACCTCCTCGGATTTTTCCGATATCACGACGTCCACACCGGAAAAGACTTTGCTCACGAGCAAGCCGAAGTCCGGTGGTCGAAACACCTATGGCCGTAAGACTGCTCGTCACCGTGGTGGCGGACACAAGCAGCAGTACCGCATCATCGATTTCAAGCGCACCAAGGACGGGGTCGGCGCAAAGGTCGCGACCATCGAGTACGACCCGAACCGCACGTGCCGTATCGCCCTTTTGCATTACGAAGATGGTGAGAAGGCCTACATCCTTGCTCCCAAGGGTCTGAACGTGGGCGACCGTATCTCGAGTGGTCCGAAGGCTGACGTGAAGCCTGGCAACGCAATGCCGCTTCGCTTCATGCCCGTCGGTACCGTCATCCACAACGTCGAATTGCGACCCGGCCAGGGAGGCAAGATGGCCCGCTCGGCGGGGACGGGCGTGCAGCTCGTCGCCAAGGATGGCGATCACGCAACGCTGCGTCTGCCATCGACCGAAATGCGTCGAGTTCTCCTCGATTGCCGAGCCACCGTTGGTGAAGTCGGCAACTCCGAACACGAACTCATCAAGATCGGCAAGGCTGGCCGCAACCGCTGGAAGGGCGTTCGCCCCCAGACCCGCGGTGTCGCCATGAACCCAGTCGACCACCCCCTCGGTGGTGGTGAAGGCAAGACCTCTGGTGGTCGTCCTGCCGTGTCGCCATGGGGCAAGCCCGAGGGACGTACTCGTAACAAGAACAAGCCGTCCCAGCAGTTGATCGTCCGTCGTCGTCGTTCCGGCAAGGGTCGCCGGTAAAGGTCTGGAGTAGCACATGTCGCGCAGTCTCAAAAAAGGTCCGTTCGTGGACGATCACTTGGTGAAGAAAGTCGACGCTTTGAACGCGGCGAACGAGAAGAAGGTCATCAAGACCTGGAGTCGTCGTTCGACGATCATCCCCGACATGGTCGGTCACACCATTGCCGTCCACGACGGTCGTAAGCACGTGCCGGTGTACATCACCGAGTCGATGGTCGGTCACAAGTTGGGTGAGTTCTCTCCCACTCGGACCTTCAAGTACCACGCAGGTCAGGAAAAGAACGTGAAGGGTCGCAAGTAATGACTGGTCCCAAACTCAACGAACGCAACTTCGTCGCAGGCGAGCGCAGCGGCACCAAGGCAAGTGTGCGCGGTTCGCGCATGTCGGCCTCCAAGGCCCGCGTCGTTCTGAACCTCGTTCGCGGTCTCGACGTCGTGTCGGCCGACCAGGTTCTGCAGTTCACCGAGCGTGAGGCAGCCCGCGTCGTGCGCAAGGTACTCGCCTCGGCAGTCGCCAACGCGGTCAACAATGACGGTCTCGATGCCGAGACGCTCTACGTCAAGGCATGCTTCGCTGACGAAGGTCCGACTCTGCGCAGATTCAAGCCTCGAGCTCGTGGCCGCGCATCGCGGATCAACAAGCGCACGTGCCACATCACGATCGTTCTCGATGTTCTCGACAACGACAAGTTGCAGGTCGTTCAGGCCCGTCGTGAGCGCGCAGCCAACGGCCGCCGTGCCGGTGGCGGAGTCGCAAGTCGCCGAGCCCGAGTCGAAGCGAGCCGTTCGAAGCGCACTGGTCAGGCAACACAGTCGACAGATGATTCGTCGACAGACGTGACATCGACAGATGAGGCGCAGGTCAGTGAGACATCCGCCGATGAAGCGTCGACGGAGACTCCGACCAAGAAGGCTCCGGCTAAGAAGGCACCGGCCAAGAAGGCTGCAGCAGAGAAGAAGCCTGCACCTGAGAAGAAGCCAGTGGCCAAGAAGGCGGTTGCGGAGAAGAAGCTTGCAACTG
>JBJTGN010000013.1:0-1247 GCA_046093905.1 Actinomycetota bacterium | reverse complement strand
CTTCACAACGTGTCTGCTTTGAGCGTGTCCTAGCTTATGGGATGCCACTCCAATCCCCAAACGGGGTGCGCATCTGCCGGGCAGTATCCTTGTGCCTCGCGCCCCTATAGCTCAGTTGGTAGAGCTACGGACTTTTAATCCGCAGGTCCTAGGTTCGAGTCCTAGTGGGGGCACCGGGCCGGTGTATTACTTCGGTTGATACCTGCCATTTCGTCTTCGGCTGATGCTTGACGGTGTTTCGGCTGATGCTTGACAGTTGTTTCGGCTGATCCCAGACACTCCCGTTATGAGGGAGATCAGCGTGGCTGAGCAGAGGTATCAGGCTGTTTTGGCGGTCATCAGTGATGGGCTGTCGATTTCGCAGGTGGCCTCCAAGGTCGGCGTGTCGCGGCAGACGGTGCATGCGTGGCTGGCCCGCTATGAGGCGCAGGGTCTGGAGGGCCTCAAGGATCGGTCGCACCGTCCGGTGCGGTGTCCGCATCAGATGCCGGCGCATGCCGCGGCAGCGGTGTCGCGGCCGGATTGGGGTCCGCGCCGGCTGGTGTTCGAGTTGGCCAAGCGCAAGGTGGCGCCGGTGCCGTCGGAGTCGGGCGGTGTATCGGGCGTTGGTGCGGGCGGGGATGATCGACCCGGCCAGCCGTGATCGGCGCTCACGAAAGTGGAAGCGCTGGGAGCGCGGGGCGCCGATGGAGTTGTGGCAGATGGATGTCGTGGGTGGGTTCCCGCTGGCTGACGGCACCTCGGCGAAGGTGTTGACCGGCATCGATGATCATTCCCGGTTTTGTGTCTCGGCGCGGGTGATGGCTCGTGAGCGGACCCGGGCGGTCTGCGACGGGTTGCGAGCGGCGATTGACGCTTATAGGGCGCCGGTGCAGATCTTGACCGGTATTCAATCTGGGGGGGCGGTGCTGGTAGTGACCCGTCGGCCGGCGGGCAGGATTGGCATCGTCCGGCACCCGTTCGCCAACGTTGCTTGACCGATTGGAGCGCTCAGCGACTCCTTGCCTGTTGACCATGCTGGCGGGCGGGGCCACTGCCGGGAATCGATATGCCCTGTTAGGAACCCGGTGACCTGACCCAGGTATCGAGTCAGGATCCCTAGAACCGTCAACTCAGGAATGCCAGCACCTCGGCCGAACACGCTTCCGATTGGTCGCAGGCGTACTGGCAAGAGTCGGCGTGCTGTTCGCACCAGCTAGGCTTCCCGGCCTTGGTTGCTTCAGCAAAGTCTTTATTGATGTTCGCAG
>JBJTGN010000012.1:0-13614 GCA_046093905.1 Actinomycetota bacterium | reverse complement strand
ACTCTCATGCGTGCGGGCAAACACGTGCTCGTGGAGAAGCCCTTGGCCATGAACGCTGTCGAGGTCGAAGAAATGGTTTCGGTGTCGCGTGAAACGAACCGATTCCTGATGGAGGCCATGTGGACGCGCTTCAATCCGCTTCATGTCGAGTTGAAGCGTCGACTCGACTCGGGTGAGTTCGGTCGCATCGAGTCGATCGAGAGCGACTTCTCCTTCGCTGCTCCCCGAGATCCCTCGCACCGTCTGTTCGATCCGGACAAAGGTGGCGGAGCGTTGCTCGACGTCGGCATCTATCCCATCACCCTTGCGTGGTGGTGGCTCGGTCAACCCGACGACGTGTCGGCCGAAGGCCACATCGGCCCCACCGGCGTCGACGAAGACGTGTCCGTGCGCATGCGGTGGCGCAACGACGCTGTAGCGAAGCTCACGTGCGGTTCCACTCGTGATGGTGAGCGAACCTCGACCATCACCTGCGAGTCAGCGACGCTGCACATTCCTGCGCCGGCTCACTCGTCCCCGGTCGCAGAGATCCGCACGGCGAACGGCCTGGAGACTCTGCACTGTGCTGCCCCCGGCCTCCACCACCAGGTCGTCGAAGTGCACCAGTGCGTCGGTGCCGGGCTCACCGAGAGCCCGCGTATGAGCCACGCCGACAGCGGTGCGATCAGTGCTCTGATGGACGGTGTTCTGCGTTCGCTCCACTCCGTCTGAACCCTGCGGTATCCGCAGGTACGGTTGGCACCATGACTCTCGCACCAGCGCCCTCGCCAGCAGACAAGTTCTCCTTCGGAATGTGGACGATCGGCTGGCAGGCTCGTGACCCATTCGGCGAACCCACTCGACCGTTGCTCGACCCTCTCCATGCAGTGGACAAACTGGCCGAGCTCGGGGCATGGGGTATCACCTTCCACGATGACGACCTCGTGCCGTTCGGCACCGCACCCGCACAGCGCGACGCGATCCTCTCGCGTTTCAAGAATCGACTTGCGTCGACGGGGATCTGCGTACCGATGATCACCACGAACCTCTTCTCCCATCCGGTCTTCAAGGACGGCGGGTTCACGAGCAACAACCGAGACGTCAGACGATTTGCGTTGCGCAAGGTGCTGCGCAACATCGAGCTTGCCGCCGATTTGGGGGCGCAGACGTTCGTGCTCTGGGGTGGCCGCGAGGGGGCTGAGTACGACCACGCAAAGGATGTGCGCGCAGCACTCGATCGTTACGCCGAGGCGATGAACACTCTCACGTCGTTCGTGATCGATCGGGGTTACGACATTCGGTTCGCCATCGAACCCAAGCCCAATGAGCCGCGCGGAGACATCTTGCTGCCAACGGTTGGTCATGCCATTGCCTTCATCGAGCGACTCGAACATTCCCACCTCGTCGGTCTGAACCCTGAGGTCGGTCATGAACAAATGGCGGGATTGAACTTCACCTCAGGCATTGCGCAGGCGATGTGGCAGGGGAAGTTGTTCCACATCGACCTGAACGGCCAGCGCGGGATCAAATACGACCAAGACCTGGTGTTCGGCCACGGCGACCTGATCAACGCATTCAGCCTCGTCGACCTGCTGGAATTCGGTGGTGTCGGAGGCGCACCCGCCTACAACGGTCCGAGGCATTTCGACTACAAGCCGTCGCGCACCGAGGACATGGACGGCGTGTGGCATTCGGCTACCGCCAATATGCGTATGTACCTGCTTCTGAAACAGCGTGCGGCCGCGTTCCGGGCTGACCCGGAGGTGCAGGAGGCACTCGAGGCCGCCCGCGTGCACGAATTGTCGGAGCCAACACTCGCGCGCGGCGAGAAGTGGTCGGTCATCATTGCGAACGACTCGATCGGAGCGTTCGACGTCGACACTGCTGGAGCCAAGGGTTACGGATTCGTGCGTCTGCACCAGCTCGCGGTCGAGCACCTGATGGGCGCTCGGTGACGTGATGCTCGTTGCCGGGGTGGACTCCTCGACGCAGTCCTGCAAAGTCGTAGTCCGTGACGCCGCATCAGGAGCGTTGATCCGATTCGGTTCAGCACCGCACCCCGAGGGAACCGAAGTCGACCCCGCCGAATGGGTACGGGCACTTCACCTCGCAGTCGCAGCCGCAGGCGGGCTCGACGATGTGTCTGCTCTGTCGATCGCAGGTCAACAGCACGGCGCGGTGTGCCTCGATGCTGACGGCACCGTGGTGAGGCCGGCACTCCTGTGGAACGACACACGTTCAGCAGGATGTGCAACGACACTCGTCGGCGAATTCGGAGCCGCGTCCTGGGTCGAGGCAACAGGGTCGGTGCCGGTTGCAGCGTTCACGGTGACGAAATTGCGGTGGATCGCAGAGAACGAACCGCAGTTGGCGAAGCGGATTGCAGCCGTGTGCCTTCCCCACGACTACCTCATGTGGGTGCTGCGCGCAACGAACGATCTCGGTGACCTCGTCACCGATCGCTCCGATGCCTCCGGAACGGGATACTTCGACCCGGTTGGAGGCGATTATCGCCATGATCTCGTACGTCGCGCTCTCGGCCACGACGTCGTCCTTCCGCGCGTACTCGGACCCGCTGACACCGTGGAATGGGGTCAACGGGTTATGGGTCCTGGAGCGGGAGACAACGCAGCGGCAGCACTCGGAGCCGACTCCGGTGACGAGGTCATGGTGTCCCTCGGCACGTCAGGCACGGCATTCGTGCGCAGTGCCGTACCTGCGCGCGACCTGACAGGCGCCGTCGCCGGCTTTGCTGACGCAACAGGTCACTTTCTTCCACTCGTGTGCACCCTGAACGCCGCTCGCGTCCTCGACCGAGCAGCTGCGATGTTGGGGGTCGACCACGCGGACTTCTCCGATCTGGCGCTAACTGCACCAACGGGGGCCGATGGGCTCGTATGTGTTCCGTACCTCGAAGGCGAGCGCACTCCGAACCTGCCCGATGCCACCGGAACACTGATGGGGATGACGTCGACGAATACGACGCCCGCCCACCTCGCTCGGGCCGCAGTGGAGGGCATGTTGTGCGGGCTGGCTGATGCGCTCGACGCCCTCGCGCACCAAGGCGCACAGGTGACGGGTGTGAGACTCGTGGGAGGTGCCGCCGCATCACCTGCCGTTCGCACCATCGCAGCAGGCGTGTTCGGTGTCCGCGTGACCGTTCCGCCCGCTGGTGAATATGTGGCCGACGGCGCGGCTCGCCAAGCCTCGAGAGCGCTCACCGGGGAGTTTCCGCAGTGGGAACTCGATGGACCGTGCAGCGAGCACATTGCCGATCCCACACCCCTCGTGCGTGAGCGCTACGCACAAGCGCGCGATCACTGGCTGCCAGCGTCAACGCGCTGACGGAAACCGATCGGCACCGACGACACGTCCCGCTTCGATACTCATCGGATTGTCCAGTACCGCGCCCGTACAGTCTGCGAGGCGCGTCATCATCTCGAAGTTCGCCACGACGGCAGCCGCGTCGACCATCGCTGCCTCACCCATTGCCTCGACGAGAGCCGAACGTGAGAGCGAGAGCTCTGAGACGTCTGCTGCCGGGGACGTAGCGGCAACTGCGAAGCGGCGCAGTTCTCGCGCGAACCGCATCTCGACCTCCATCGAAGGCAGATCCACCCGGATCGATTGTTCGTGGCCGCTCCAACTGAGCATGGCTGCGTGGGAGGCCGTTCAATAATGGCATTCACGGCGTGCGGACACGCTGACCGCAACGAGTTCCATTTCCGGTCTCGTGAGTGTGCCACGCGTCCACCGCGGATCGACCATCTCTGCATCAGGGATGTACTGCGCATCCGCCATTCGCCACAATTCGTCGTGCGCGCGCGGCACCGCCGTGAGCGCCTGTACCACCGCCGCTCGAGCATCGGCTGGCGCTGCGACCGGCACCCAGTTCAAGTTGGCCGCTGCCAACGGGGGTCCCTCGTCGCGCAGTGCATCGGCGGGTGCTGCCGCCGCGAGTTCGAGGTCCGGACGTCCGAGACACCGACCGAGCGAGGTCGTTGCCGCCACGAGACACACGATGCCGACGAGTTCGACGTACGCGAGTTCACCGATGTCATCGCGGGTACGGCGATACCAGTCGATTGTCAAGGTGGACGAGTGCCGAGCCATTCGCGCAGCCGCCCGATGAGCAACGACCGGGGCATCCCCGACATCGCCGTCGAGCCACTGGATCGCGTCATCCTGCGTCGCCCACGGAGGCAAAGGATCGTCGCTCCACATCGCCCGAGTAGCGGTAACGGCAAGAGCGCGCCGCTCACCAGCCGACCACCATGTCCCTGCTGAGACGAGCGACGTCTTCGCAGCCTGATGCGCCAGCTCGAGGTCGGATCTGAGTAGCGGGTCCATCGACCAGAGACTACGGCGACTCGAGTCCTCGGATCCCCCATCCCATTAGCCTTTCGACCATGAAGACCGTTGGATTGGTTCTCTACCCACACTTCACCGCTCTCGACATTGTGGGTCCGTTCCAAACGCTGGTCGATGTTCCCGGTCTCGACGTTTTCTTCGTCGCCGCACGGACGGGACCCGTGAGGGACCACACAGGACGACTCACACTGGAGGCCACCCGTTCGTTCGCCGAAGTAAATTCACTCGATGTGCTCGTGGTGCCAGGTGGATTCGCCGATCGCGACATCGATCCAACGAACGACGTGGTGCAGTTCATCAGCAAGGTTCATTCGTCGACGACGTGGACGACGAGCGTCTGTACCGGCTCCATCTTCTTGGCTCACGCTGGCGTCCTCGATGGTCTCAGCGCCACCACCCACTGGGCTTCCTACGAGCGGCTTCGGCAACTCGGAGCGATTCCCACCGAGCAGCGGGTCGTTCGTGAAGGAAAGGTCATCACCGCTGCCGGAGTTTCCTCCGGCATCGACATGGGCCTGGTCCTGGTCGCCGCTCTCGCAGGGGACGACATGGCGAAGGTGATTCAGCTCGCGATCGAATACGACCCTCAGCCCCCGTTCGACTCCGGGGCTCCGTCGAAGGTGAGCCCCGAATTCAGAGATCTCGTGCTGGGAATTCTCAACGGTCCAAGTCGGTAACGGACCTCGACCGGATTGGTCAGGGGGCGCCACGATCGTTGCGAGCGCCGTTCATCCCCGTCTCACATGGAGTGGGAGACGTCGAGCCCTGCAGCGTCGTTCGGATCGCTCACCTCAATCGCTCATCTCGTTCACCTGTCGCCACACCACGCGAGCTCGCTCGAATGGATCGGTCCACCGATCGCGGAGCGCTCGTGAACGAATCTCGAACGACAACGGCACAGCGGGCACCGTGTCCAGCAATTCCCCGATGGGCAACGCACCCTCTCCAGGTAGGAGCCGGCCATTCATCGCCTCATCGAGCAATGCGCGCATGCCGACTGGCGGCTGTGCCGGAGCGTCGGCAATCTGCAGATAGGGCAACCGTGACCGATCGACACCCGCCACGTCAGCGAGCGAACCTCCCGAGCGCGCAAGATGCAGGTTGTCCACCAAGATCCCGGCCACCTCGGGGTTGTGAGTCTCCACCACTCGCCGAGCCATGTCCAAGGTGGCCAACGGAAAGATGGGCAGGAACTCGCACACCAATCGCACCTCATGCGACGCTGCCACGACACACAACTCAGCGAAGCGATCGATCGTCGCGAACAAGTCCGGCAAACGGCTCGTGAACAGCACGTTGCGCACACCGAGTGCCGCCGCGGTCTCGATCAATCGCTCACCATGGTCGACGTGATCGGGTGCGGAGATGATCGGCTCCAAGTCGAGTGCAACGATTCCCGTGTCGTCCAACAGCCGACGCACCTCCCGTGTGGTGGCATCGGACCAACTCTCTGGATCGAACCACACTCCGCACGCACCCCAACCGGCTTCAGCGGCGACGCGAACCATGTCCGGCGCGGCAAGTTCAGGATGCACCCCCGCCGCAATCGACATCAACCGAGCCACGTTCCGACAGTCCCCCCTCGATCCCACTACCATGCCCGCCCATGGCGATCGAACTCGTGCCGCACCCACTGTCGTCCGCCTTCGATTGGGATCACGTGCTCGGCGCCCGACCACCGACCACCAAGGTTGTGGACGACGAACAATGGCGCAGTTTCCGTGAAGAAGGATTTTTCATTGCGCGTGAATTGATCGATCCCGAATCACTCGACGCGGTCACCAACGAGACGGATCGCTTCTGCGCGCAAGCCGACGACGTCCTCGGCCAACTTCCCGACGAGCGCCTGTTCATCGCCGAACGAGGGGCGATCACGTTCGCACCGCACATCGCTCGACAATCGACGACTCTCTGGAACCTCGTCGCCCATTCACCTGTGGCATCGATCGCTCGTGACATGATCGGTGCCGGTACGCGGTTGTATCACGATCAAGCCGTGTACAAGGCGTCCGAGAAGCCCCGCCGCTTCCCCTGGCATCAGGACAACGGCTACGGCTTCGTCACACCGCAGCATTACCTCACGATCTGGATCGCCCTCAGCGATGTACCCGTCGAATCGGGTTGCGTATGGGTGGCTCCCGGACTGCAAAAACTCGGAACTCTTTCTCACCAGTACATCGAACCACTGGGCTGGCAGATCTTCGACCACCCGCCGGTGGAGCCCGTCGCTGCTCCCATCTCGGCCGGCGACGCTGTGGTGTTCAGCAGTCTCACGCCCCACCTCACGGGGCCCAACACGAGTGGATCGATGCGCAAGGCTTACATCGTGCAGTACGTCGGTGGTGGAGCGGTGCGTCACGAGCACGATGGCCGAAAGGTCGACCTCGACGCAATGTGTCCAACCATCGGGGGTTGAACGGTCACGCGAGCAGTGTGACTGATTCTCGGTTCTTGACTCGATCGACGTCCGTCATCGTCGCCCGCCGTCACGTCTGAGGCAGAACGAGGAACTCCCCCTGTTCTATTCGCGCCCCCGGCAGGGATCGAACCTGCGACCTGCGGTTTAGGAAACCGTTGCTCTATCCACTGAGCTACGGAGGCGGGGATGGTGCTCGGGGAGATGCGAAAATCCCATACGGGCCTCGCAGACGCATCGAGCACGACCGCCCTTCAGGCTACTGGAGTCATCAATTGGGAACAGAAAAGCCCAAGACGAAGGAATCCGGCTCAAGTCAATTGGTGTCCGGGAGAGCCTTCGAAACTTGCGACGCTCGGTCAAGGTAATGGTTCACTTCGATGTTGGAGTCGAATCCGTGACCATCGGCTACTTGAAACTCTGCTGCAAATAGGCAGGTGTTCGAGCCCGTGCTGAAGGAGAGTTCCCAACCATACGAGACGGGATAGTTGAGAGGATCCCAGAGTGCATCTTCCGTCATCGCGAGACCAGGGAAGAAGCGCTCAGCCATTTCCAAGGCGTAGTACCAAAAAGGCGCTGACATCGCGATCTGGGTATCAGTATCAGGGACCACGGCAGGGTTTGGAAAATTGTTCTGGAAATCGATTGGCGACCCCACATGGGTTGTGCCACCAATGGTGAAAAATGGAGTCCCCCACTCCAGGCCACCATTTGGACCGCCGGGGTACGTGACTTCGTACTGCCTTTGTCGTGGGTAGAAGAAGCGCAGGAAGCGTGAGTCGTTGGGATCGAATGTCTCACGGGAGTCGAAGATTTGAGAATCAATAGTGAATCGGAGTGGCGAGGGGTAAAAATTACACGACAGATCTGCCTGGGCGACAGGACCAGGTAGGACAACCCCTCCCACGAGAGCAGCGAAAATGGCGCCGAACGCAACTCTCTGTTTCATTCTCTTCTCTCCCATCGCGAAGAACTTTGCGTCAACAATCATGGCAGATACCTGAGTGTGGACCTCCATGTAGTCCCCCACACGCAGGACTCGTCGTCACTACCGAAAACAATGACCTGAGGCTTCAACCACGTTGAGTCAATTCGTATCGAGAACGACTTCGACCACTCACGTCGACACGATCGAGGTGTCGCGTCTTCTCCGAAGCTGAATTAGCTCCGAAACGGCATAGCCATGAGATCACGCAAATACTCACGATACTCCGCCTCCGAGAAGCCAACCGGTCCCAGTAATTTGCGGTAGTACGCCATCTGCATCACCAAATTCATGGTGAAGATGCGCGGGTCGAATCTTTCGTTCATCGGCATTCGTTCCAGAACATCGTCGATGCTGCGCTCCCATTTCGCCAACTGGGCTTGGCTGACCATGCGCAATCGTTCACTGAGTTCTTCATTGTTCACCGATACCGCGAGAATTTGGATTCGAATTTCGCTACTGGCCTGAATGACTTCATCAGTTGGTGACGGAAGTGCTTTGACAATGTCGTCTCTCGTCAAGGGACCACGCGAGCCGAGAGATGCAAGAACCGCGTCGAGAGCAGCATCGAGTTGCTCTTCGTAGATGTCTCCAAGTACTCGGGCCAGCAGACCTTCACGACTTCCGAAATACCGATAGATCTGCGTGACGGACGAATACGCAGCGGCTGCGACGTCGGCAACGCGCAAGCCGAGAATTCCCTTTGCTGCGATCTCGTCACGCGCGCTCCGCAAGATGCGTTCCGACGCCACCACTTCCATCGAGTCCGTTGGCTCCACTGACACAATTTTAGAAGAGCAAAAGAAGCAACACTGACGAGGAAAAACTTTTCTTCCATTCTCCCAGTCGTTGAAGTTCAACACTGGCCGCATTGAACTAGTTGAGCGACACGAACTTGTCGTCGTTTCATGCTCATTGCTCGAAGGAGTTCCCTCATGTCTCTCACTATTCGCCGCCTGGTCAAGACGAGTTCTGTCGCTGTAGTAGCGACAATCCTCGTTGCACCGACTTCGGTTTCTGCTGGAAATGACTGGTATTCCGATCCAGGCACCCTCGGGACCGCAAATGGATGGGCGAGCACCCTGAGCTTCACTGACCCGGCTGCGGTCGCATCGTTCACCGTGACCAACGCCGGGTACTACGCCTCGCTCGGTGACAGCACATGCATGACCACCGATCCCTGCGGGTGGTGGAGCGTCGACAATGCAAGTGGAACGAATGGGGAAGGTACGGCGAGTTTGTCCAATTCGGAGGCTGCCTATGTGCCCTCGAGTGTGAAGGACTACGAGGGAGTGACGTGGACGTGGCGCTCCACTCTGTGTGGCTCCTTTCCGACAGTGGCCTCACCGCTGGTGTCGTGCCCGGACGTTGCGACGGTCACCATCGATTTCGACGTCCCGGTGACGAATGCGATCGTGCACATCAACAACCTCGGCGGAAATGGGAGCTACCCGAGTTACGCCGAACGAGAGGGCAACGGCTACACCACTGGCTATGACTTCACCCTCTTTTCGCAATGGCAGCTGACCAGCGGCCAGCCGCTGATCCAGCTATCGGGATCCGAGACCACGAACATCACGCTTGTGGGAGACACGATCAGGAACCGCTTCACGCCTCAAGGGCTCGGGGCACGCGTGTCGAACAGAGAATCAGCGTTCGACGACCCGTCCACCTTCTACGACAACGGAACAGGAAGCGGATCATTTCTTGTGCCGGGCACCTATCAGCAATTGACATTCCAGATCGACTTGAAGTGGGCATTGGTCAATTACGCATCGAACACTCCGAGTTCATCCGACATCCCAGAAGGTGTGTCCGTTCAGTTGTCTTTCTACGACGGACCGATTTCAGACCCTGACGTTTACGACGACTATCGACTGCCGAGCGTGGAAACGGAAGTCGAAGCTCTTCCAAACACCGGCTTGAATGCGTTGGCCACTTCCACAGTCGCTTAGCGTCTCGTTCTTGTTGGCATTTCGATCACCACGATGCGCCGCCGACGCCGACTGTCGCTATAGCGCTGTGGGGGTGCCTTCGCAATGAATGTTGTGAAAGCACCCCCACATGCTCGACCAAATTGCCTCACGTTGCAAAGAAATACAGTGCCGGTAGGACAGTGCTCACGATTGCCGCAGCGGCCACAAGAGTTGTCGACGTCTTGCTGCTGACATGGTCCTCGAGGATTCGCCGCCGTCGAGACAGCACCAAGATCATCACGATCAAAGGTGGAGCAGAGAGCCCATTGAGAATCGCCGACCAGTACAGCGCGCGCACCGGGTTCAATCCGAAGAAGTTGAACATCAGTCCCAAGATCATCGAGCCCAGTATCACCATGTAGAAGGCTTTGGCCTGAGTCATTCGCAGGCTCAATCCTTCTCTCCATGCGAAAGTTTCAGCAAGAGCGAAAGCAGTGGAGCCTGCCAATACGGGAACCGCAAGCAGACCTGTCCCGACGATGCCCAAGGTGAACAACAACTTCGCAGCGCTCCCTGCGAGCGGTTCGAGTGCCATCGCTGCTTCCTCTGCAGTTCCGATCGATGTGATGCCGTTCTTGTTCAAAGTCGCAGCCGACACGGTCATGATTGCGAACATGATGAAGACACCCGATCCGATTCCAGCAACCACGTCACCTCGCATTGCGCGGAGGTGCGTTGCAACATCGCCATCGTTTCCGTTGTCGGCTCCGTGATCGTGAAGTTCCTCGACTTCTTCGCTCGTCTGCCAAAAGAACAAATAAGGCGAGATAGTTGTTCCGAACAGCGCAATCATCGCCGCAAGTTCCTCCTTTCGGAATCTGAGCGACGGAACCAAGAGATCGCGGACAGCATCACGCCATGCGATGTCGACAATGACCAGCACTGCGAGATACGACACGAGCGAGAGACACAACCATCGCAGTACCCGCGCGTAGCGGTGATAGGGCACAACGATCTCGATTGTCGCCATACCGAACGCGAACAGCAGAACGAGCAGAGTCTGCGGGATCGGCACCAATAGGCGCGTTGCGGCAGCCATCGACCCGAGATCTGCCCCGATATTGAACGAGTTCGCTGCGACGACCAGCATCACGGCGACGTAGAGAACCCACTTGGGGAACTCTTGCTTGATGAGAGCTGCGAGACCTTTGCCGGTGAGGAGCCCGAGACGTGCGGTGGCTTCTTGCACTGCTGCCGCAAGCGGGAACGCCAGAACGGTGGTCCACAGAAAATGGAAGCCGAACGCCGCACCGACTTGCGAGTAGGTGCCGATACCCGATGGGTCGTCATCGGCCGCACCCGTGATCAGGCCGGGCCCGACTCGCTGAAAATACCCTCGGCCTCGCAATCGCAGCCGCCGCCGGCGATCCGAGAACTGAGCCGTGCGCACGGCTCCACTGTACGACGGACAGAGCCGTCGTCGATTCGTCACCGACCTGCCCTCCCCCGCTTGAAATCTCTCTACAATCAGGTCATGGCGTACACACTCGAACTTGCCCAGAAGCTGACCGTGATGAAGAACATCTGGCACCTCTCACGGATCGATGGTGAACCGACACCGCTCGGCACCATCCAGCAAGCCCGGATGAAGTTGAAGGAAGAGGTGCGTTGCACCAAGCCCGACAGCGACGAGACCTGGTTCACGATCAAGGCTCGCAGCATCGTGGAGCTGGCGGCGACGTACGACATTGCCGACGCCAATGGTTCATCGCTTGGAACGATGACCAAGGACTTCGGTTCGTCTCTCGGTCGCTCGACAGACCGAGTGGAGACTCCCACAGGTAGTTGGACGGTCACCGAAACGAGTCAGGTGAAGGCGATTGCTCGACGAATCGTTGGGCTCATCACCGATATTCCGTGGTTGTTCCGCGTGCAGTTCAGCATCCTGAACTCGGCTGGCCAACAAGTCGGCCATGTCAATCGCGCGAATTTCAAGATCAAGGACACATATGAAATCCGCGTCGACGATGACGCTCTCGACATGCGCGTCGGTGCAGCCATCGGCGTTGCCGTCGATGCCTTCATGAACCGCTGACGCGTCGACTCAGTCGCCGAGTCATCAGCCCAGCGATACCGCGCCAGAAGCCGAGGCCGTAGGCCCAGTGACAAATGGTGAGTGCACGAGCTGCGTCGAGCCATGACACACCGTCTCGGCGCCGGAAATGCAGCCCGAGCGCTGCCGCCACGACTGCGTACGCGGTGAACGGCACGAGAGCCAGAGGCCACCAGCCAACGACGAGAGACACGACGGCCCACACCACCATCGCAAGGACCATGCCGGCTGGCGCAAGAGGGCGCCACGATGGCAGAGCTCGATGCTTGCGCAACGTGATCACTTTGCACATTCCGTAGTTGAAGTACTGGCGTGCCAGACTGCGCGGATTCGACCGAGGGATATATATGGAGTGAATATCGGGATCGAGAATGATTCGACCGCCAGCCTTTGTGATGCGGAAGTTCAGTTCGTGATCCTCGCCGGCGCGACGGAAGTTCTCCTCGTCGTAGCCACCGAGGGCAATCACCTCATCGCGGTGAAAGGTGCCGAGGTACACGGTGTCGACTTCCTCCATGCGAGCACCGAAATGAAACCTGCCCGGACCGACTCCGAGCACCGATGTCGTCACCGCAGCGACGGCGCGCCCAAAAGGTGTCGCCCCGACGGGTCGCATCGGTCCCCCGACGACACTCGCCCCCGTCTCGAGCATCGTCTTCACGCTCTGGGACACATAGTTGCGCGCATACGTCGAATGGGCATCGACGCGCACGAAGAGATCCGTCGAGCACTCCTGCATACCGATGTTCATCGCAGCAGCTGTGATGCGCCGAGGATTGTCCACCAGGCGGACCTTGCCGCCGAACGACTCGACGATGTCACGAGTTCCGTCCGTCGAGCCGCCGTCGACAACCAGAATCTCGCGCACGGCCTCATAGTCCTGATCGAGAAGACTCTGGACACAGGGCCGGGCGTGGTCACACTCGTTCCACATGGGAACGATGATCGTGACGTCCGGGTTTCCCACGATTGTCAGCCTATGTTGACCTGCTCCGACATCGGCTGGCTCCCTTTCGTGAGGCGTTACGGATCGGAGGGGAGGCTAGATCTCAACGAGCATCAGGTCGGCACCAATTGTGACTGTGCCCGTGTAGCCGCCGCGCCGAAGATCTGCTTCGAATGCGGCGATCTGCTTGTCGGTCTTCGGCTGCGGGATCAAGTGGGTCAAGACGACATGAGCGATGTCGTAACGCTGCGCGAATTCTCCGAGCACGACGGAGTCTGCGTGGTAGTCGAATATCTTCTCGAAGGCCGTCCCTTGAATAGCTTCTGCCATTGCACTTCGGCGACACGCCTCGTGAACGAGCACATTGGCACCGCGAGCCAACTCGAAGACCTCATCGCACACGCGAGTGTCACCAGATATCACGACCACGCCATCTGCTGTCGTCACTCGAAAGGCAACTGCAGCTTCGACAGGTTCGTGATGCACTGCCACAGCCTCGACAGTGACTGCACCGTCCTTGCTCGACCACACTCGCTCGGCGCTGCGCGTCGGAAGGAACGACATCACGTTCATATCGATCGGGTCAGCATCGACATGTTGACGGCGAATGAGGATGTCGTCGTCGTAGGGATCGAGCATCCGCTCGACGAACCTCCGCGTCGGGCCATCGGGTACGACGATGTCGAGAGGTGGCGACGGGTGCAATTGCCTCATGACCCATCGCGTGATGACGACATCCACCAGATCGACCACATGGTCGCTGTGGTAGTGGGTGATGAATTGAGCCGTGAGATCCGCTGGTGAAATGCCAGCATCGGCCAATCTCAGAACTGTTCCTCGACCAGCATCGAATTGCAGATATACATCGCCACACGAGACGAGAACTCC
>JBJTGN010000011.1:0-19830 GCA_046093905.1 Actinomycetota bacterium | reverse complement strand
GTTCACAACTGGACTTCCGCGGCGAGTTCTACACACACACGTTGATGACCCCGTTCTTCACCCCTGCTGCTTCCGATCTCGCAGGTTTCGGACCGCCCCGCATCTTCCTCGCTGGGGTCGGCGAATTGATGACCGAAGTTGCCGGGGAGGTCTGCGACGGTTTCATCTGCCACGGTTTCACAACTGAGAAGTACCTGCGAGAAGTAACGATTCCCGCTCTCGAGAGGGGCCGGGCTCGAGTCGGCAAGACCCTCGAAGGATTCGAAATCGTCGGTCCCAGTTTCGTCGTCACCGGAAACAACGAACAGGAACTGACGGCCGCCGCTGCGGGTACACGTCAACAGATTGCCTTCTACGGATCCACGCCGGCATATCGCCCGGTTCTCGACCTGCACGGATGGGGGGATCTCCAGGACCGCCTGAATTCGCTGTCGAAATCGGGCAAATGGGCCGAAATGGGAACTCTCATCACCGACGAGGTCCTCGAGACGTTCGCCGTCGTCGGCGAACCCGAATCAATCGCGCCCGAACTGCACAAGCGATACGGCGATGTCATCCAGCGCATCTCCTTCTACGCCCCGTACAAGAGCGATCCTGAGCGTTGGAGCAAGGTGATGTCGGCACTCCAGTCGGCATGACTTCCTGAACGAACGCTCGATCGAGAAAAGTCGAGTCGCTTCGTTCAGAGTTCGTCAAGACACGTTCCGTCGAACGCCATCCCGCATGCCCGCTGTTAGATCTACGTCAGCGACACGACGGTGCCGAACCGTCGAGCGAGAGGATGTGGCGGGGGCTCATTGTGTGCAACTTCAAACTCGTACGCGCCTTTGGCATCACGACTGTTGTCTGCGCATCGCTGTGGTCGCTGACGACGACACGTGATCCGAGTGGGTCAACCCACCAGTTCGAGTTCGCCGGCCAAATACAGATCGCGGCATTTGGAGCGCTGAAGCTTTCCGCTGCTGGTTTTCGGGAGAGTGCCCGGTCTGACCAACATGACATCACGCGGCGGGAGTCCCGACACTTCCAACGTGCGAGTGTGAATGGCATGGCTGACTGCATCGAGATCGTCGGTCTTGACTTCGGCGACCACGACGACAGTCTCTTTTCCTTTGTAGCCCTCGACCCCGAACGAGATCACGTTTCCTGCCCTCACCCCATCGATCTGACCGACTGCTCGTTCGATGTCCTCCGGGAACACGTTGCGTCCGCCAACGATGATCACATCCTTGATGCGACCACAGATCACGAGTTCGCCGTTCAGCAGGTAGGCAAGATCGCCTGTGCAGAGCCATCCGTCGTGAAACATCGCTTCGGTTGCATCCGGACGCTTGTAGTACCCGGGCGTCACACTGGTTCCGCGTAGGAACAACTCCCCTACGTGCCTTTCCGGCAGTGGCTCGCGAGTCTCTGGGTCGACGATCTTCATGTCCAGACCGGGTACCGCCTTGCCGAGCAGCGGAAGGCGTCGGATGGCGAGTTCGTCATCGCGCGCGATGCCGTGTACAGACGCATCTCCTGGTCCGACGTCGAGATCGATCGGCTTTGCGATGCGCTCACGTTCGAGCACGACACGGTCCACCGTGTCGCAGACGAGCCCGCGGTGACGCGGGGGAAATGCTCCGCCGATTGCGACTTCAGCCATGCCGAAGGCGGGGAAGATACTTCCGGCCGCGAAACCGAAGGGCTCTGCAGCTGCGACGAACGCTTCGACCGCTGCTGGGTCCACTGGTTCTGCGCCTGACAACGCAAGAGTCAAGCTGGACAGGTCGAGGTCCTTCATTCGCTTGAGCGCGCGAGTTGCGAGAACCCACGCAAAGTTCGGCCCAGCGGTCGCTGTCCCCTTCCACTGGCTGACCCATTCCATCCAATGACCCGGATGCCCCATGAAGTCCTGAGGTGCAGCCTGGATGAGCTGAACACCATTGAGCATCGGAACCGAGAGGAATCCAACGAGACCCATGTCGTGATACAGGGGCAACCACGAGACCATCACTTCGTACGCGTCCAGTTCGGCTGCAGCACAGCTTGCATCGACGTTGGCTGTGAGCACGCGATCGGGAATCATCACACCTTTGGGTTCGGATGTCGAACCACTGGTGTATTGCAGGATCACGAGACGCTCCGGATCGTTGGCCGGGAGTTCGAGCCGCTCGCCTGACACCGTTTTCGGGCCAGACACGAGATCGGTGAGCGAGGAAATTGGGGGGTCGCCCGGAGCAGCCGCATAGAAGTCAGCGAGGAGATCGTCGATCAGGACGAGCTTGGCCTCACCGTGACGGATTCGCGCGCGGGTCCCCTGGACGAAGGCATCGAGGGACGCCATACGCATCGGCAAGGGAAGAACCATGCTGGCCGCACCCGCGAGCCAGCAGCCACGGATCGCAGTCATCAGCGCACGACTCGTCGGACCGAGAAGTGCCACATGATCACCAGGCACGATGCCTCGAGCTTGGAGTGTGGCCGCTACGGCCCGGGCATCGTCATGGATCTCTCGCCAGCTGATGTTGTTGTCACCTGTCGCGCTCATGACGCTCTGCCCGACGAAGCGGACTCCTGTCGGCGCGTCGGCAGACTTCTCCAATCGCTCGATCACGGACCCCTTCGGAAGGGTGCGCAGCTTCTCGGACCGTGTGTTTTCGCCAGCGTTCATAGTGCCCGATCGAAGTTACTCCCCATGGCGGTCCTGATCGAACCCCTGGTGACGCCCATGCACCATTACCCTTGACAGAGTTATGGCCCAACTCCCGTCAGATTCCCCTTCACAGGACCGCATTCCTCAGTACCGCTATTCAGCAGCGCTTGCGCAACAGATCGAAGAGCGCTGGCAGGAGACCTGGGAGGCCCAAGGGACGTTCGAGGCGCCGAATCCGGCTGGGCCACTTGCCGATCCGGACAAGGTCGCAGGTCGCCAAAAACTGTTCATCATGGACATGTTCCCCTATCCGAGCGGGGCCGGTCTGCACGTTGGTCATCCACTCGGCTACATCGCAACCGATGTATTTGCGCGTTTCAAACGTATGACCGGATTCAACGTCCTCCATACCCTCGGATACGACAGTTTCGGTCTGCCGGCCGAGCAACATGCGATCGCCACCGGAATCCATCCGCGCCAGAACACGGAATCGAACGTCGCCAATATGCGTCGACAGTTGCGTCGACTCGGTCTCGGTCACGACATGCGTCGAAGTGTGAGCACCACCGACGAGGACTTCTACCGTTGGACACAGTGGATCTTCTTGCAGATCTTCAACAGTTGGTACGACGCGTCCAGCCAGCGCGCTCGCCCGATCAGCGAACTCGAATCGATGTTCGACGATGGCACCATGTCCACTCCGGATGGACGACCCTGGAACACTCTGCCGACAGCGGACAAGTCCGAGATCATCAACGGGTATCGACTCGCATATCTGTCGAATGCACCGGTCAACTGGTGTCCGGGCCTCGGCACGATTCTCGCAAACGAGGAGGTCACCGCCGAGGGACGCAGCGACATCGGCAACTACCCCGTGTTCAAGAAGAACATGCGCCAATGGACGATGCGCATCACTGCGTACGCAGACCGTCTGCTCGACGACCTCGATCGACTCGATTGGCCCGAGCCGATCAAGTTGATGCAGCGAAACTGGATCGGACGAAGCGAGGGTGCTCACGTCGTCTTTTCCACCGATGCCGGCGACCTCACGGTGTTCACCACGCGACCCGACACGTTGTTCGGCGCGTCGTTCATGGTCCTCTCGCCGGAACATCCTCTCGTCGACGCACTGACAACATCGGAGTACGCCGCTGCAGTCACGCAGTACAAGAAGCAGGCTGCCGCCAAGAGCGCCATCGATCGTTCCGACGACACCAAGGCGAAAACCGGGGTCTTCACCGGGTCCACCGCCGTCAATCCGGTCAATGGCGAACGTATTCCCATCTGGATCGCTGACTATGTCCTCATGGGTTATGGAACCGGCGCCATCATGGCTGTGCCGTGCGGCGATCAGCGTGACTTCGACTTTGCTCGCACCTATGGCCTTCCGATTCCCGCCATTCAACGCCCGAGCGAAGAATGGATGGCTGCCCGCGACCTGAGTCCTGCATCGGATGCGACGAACACGGACGCGTGGCCGGCTGCGTACGTTGGAGATGGCACGTACATCAATTCGAGCAACGGCGACCTGTCGATCGACGGCATTGCATCCGTCGACGAAGGAAAGCGCCTCGTCACCGCCTGGCTCGAGTCGCGTGGATCTGGAACCGCAACTGTCACTTTCAAACTGAGGGACTGGCTGTTCAGCCGGCAGCGCTATTGGGGTGAGCCATTCCCCATCGTCTACGGCGACGACGGTCAACCAATCGCACTTCCCGATTCCCTACTCCCCGTCCTCCTACCGGAACTCGACGACTTCAAACCACAGGCCCTCGATCCGAACGATGACAAGACCGACCCGATTCCTCCGCTCGCACGACGTGAGGAATGGCGCTCGGTGACACTCGACCTCGGTGACGGACCGCGCTCCTATCTACGAGAGATCAACGTCATGCCTCAGTGGGCTGGATCCTGCTGGTACGAATTGCGCTACCTGGATCCCACCAATGACACGAGCTTCGTCGATTCCACTGTGGAGAAGTACTGGATGGGACCCGCAGACGGCGGCGATGGGCGAACGGGTCACCCAGGTGGTGTCGACTTGTATGTGGGAGGCGTCGAACACGCTGTTCTTCACCTTCTCTATTCGAGGTTCTGGCACAAAGTGCTCTTCGACCTCGGGCACGTGTCGAGTGCCGAGCCGTTCCATCGACTCTTCAACCAGGGGTACATCCAGGCCTATGCCTATCGCGATTCCCGCGGCCAACCGGTTCCTGCGAATGAAGTCGAAGAACGAGATGGCTCGTACTGGTTCGAAGGCGAGCAAGTCGCACGTGAATACGGCAAGATGGGCAAGAGTCTGAAGAACATCGTCACCCCCGACGAGATGTACGACGACTACGGCGCCGACACGTTCCGCCTCTACGAGATGGGAATGGGACCCCTCGAGGCGAGCCGACCGTGGAACACGCGCGATGTCATCGGGATGCAACGCTTCTTGCAGCGGTTGTGGCGCAATCTCGTCGACGAAGAAACTGGTGACTCGCGCGTCAGCGATGTCGAACCAAGTCCTGATCTTCGACGTCTGTTGCACCGCACCATTGACGGAGTGCGCTCGGACATGGAAGCACTCAGATTCAACACTGCAATCGCCAAGCTCATCGAATTGAACAATGCCGTCACGCAAGAGACTGCTGCGATCGGATCGACATCATGGGAAGTAGCAACTCCTCTCGTTCAGATGCTTGCGCCCTTGTGCCCGCACCTCGGAGAGGAACTGTGGGCTCGTCTCGGTCGTTCAGCTTCGATCACGTTCGAACCGTTCCCGGTGGCCGACCCGTCCCTGTTGGTCGACGACACCATCGAGTATCCAGTGCAGGTGAACGGCAAGGTTCGCACTCGACTCACGGTTCCTGCTGACGTCGACACGAAAACCGTTGAGTCTCTCGCTCTCGCCGATGACAAGGTGATCGCCGCTCTTGCAGGTGACGCCCCCAAGAAGGTGATCGTTGTTCCCGGACGGATGATCAACATCGTCGTCTGAACCGGCACGTCGACTCGGTCCGGGGTCGATCCGCGCCACGAGATGCCATCAGGGTGTCGACAGACGATCAGAAAGACCAGACCATCGTCGCCGTTGCGTGACCACAGCATGCTCGATGTCCTGTCGCGTGCCGATGAGAATGGCGCGCGGTTTGGCTCTCGTCAACGCGGTGTACAGCAATTCCCGTGTACTCGATGGCGAATGCGCCGGCGGAACGACGACGCCCACGGTCGAAAATTCCGAACCTTGTGCCTTGTGCACTGTCGTGGCGAAACCCAAGTCGACTGCATCATCGATCGCAACGGGAACATGGAAGGCCGCGTCTCCATGACGAAAGAGGAACGACAGTGCGCCTTCGACCCGAGTGACCACACCGATGTCCCCATTCGCCAAACCCTGACCGAGATCGTTCCGAGTCTTGACGACGATGTCACCGACTCGCCATCGATCGCGATTTGTCTCGAGTTCATCTGAAATCTCGGCGTTCCACGTTGCGACTCCGGAGGGTCCGTCTCGATGCGGACAGAGAATACGAGCATCGTTCACGCTCGAAAGGGCTCTCTCAGTTTCACCGTCGGCGAGTCTCCTGGCGAGGCCGCGCCACGACTCGATGACGTCATGGATCTGCGCGATCGCCGACAACGGTTCCGCCATCTCGATCCAACGCAATGTTCCGTCGTCATCATCAGCACCAAGGATCTCCAGCGCTCGGTCGACATCACCGGTTCTCACCGCGTCAGCAAAGGAACTGCTGCGCGTTCCCCGGTTTCGACGACTGTCCGTGAGCACCGTGACAGGCATCGACGGTCCGAGATCGAGGCTGGTCAGATCACGAAGGATGGACCCGTTCTCGACGCTGTCCAACTGACCAGGGTCCCCCACCAGGACCAGGGTTGTCGCAGGGTCGACCGCCTCCAGGAGACGCGCCATCAGCGGTAGAGACACCATCGACATCTCGTCGATGACGATGAGATCGTGTGGGAGTCGACGCACGGAATCGTCCCGAAATCGAGTCGACGATCCCGGTCGACTTCCCAAGAGGCGATGAATCGTCGATGGCTCCAAGCGCTCCAGAAGGTGTCGCTGGTCGTCGTCGAGTCCTGGAAGATCTGCCCCCAGCGCAGCCGACAAACTGTCTCGCATCTGAACGGCAGCTTTGGCCGTTGGCGCTGCCAGCGCTATGGAGCGCACACCGTGGCGAACAGCGGCAACGAGGATGCGGGCAATCGTGTAGGTCTTCCCCGTTCCGGGACCACCGGTCAGGATCGATGTCCGGGCCTTCACACCCTCCAACACTCCTTGGTACTGGGGACCTCCGCGATCTTCGGACTCGAACAGTTCATCGATCACGTCGATGTCGACCTTGCGCAGTGAAGTTCCGAGTCGGCGACGAAATTCATCGGCCACAATCGCTTCGTCGATCCACTGTCTGGTGAGATACAGCCGTTGGTCACACATCACCAAAGGGCGGGTCGAATCACACGAACTAGTCCACGAGTCACTCATCTGAACGAGGGGCGACGTTGCCAAGTGGGCAACCCAAGCATCCCTATCGGGTCGATGAACTGCTGGCAGACCACTCCACGAATTCGCATCGCGCAGATCGAAACAGACGTGTCCTTGCTGAGTCGACCACACGGCACTTGCGACGCTCAATGCATCGAAGACAGTGAGATGGCTCACGACCGAACCAGCGATTCTGTCTGCGGCGTGAACCTCGAGCGAGCCGAAGATGTCCGCTTCGATCCAGGGTTCGAGCAAATCACGCACGTGGGCCAAACGTCCACCAATCATCGGGTCAACTCCTGATCGAGGG
This sequence comes from Actinomycetota bacterium, assembly GCA_046093905.1. GTDB lineage: Bacteria > Actinomycetota > Acidimicrobiia > Acidimicrobiales > Ilumatobacteraceae > Casp-actino8. The sequence goes on along the minus strand of JBJTGN010000011.1, from coordinate 12,396 downwards.
CTTCGATGAGCGACAAGGGTGGTTTCCACGTGAAGACGCCAACGGGATCACCAACTGCGTTCATTGGTGTCACGGGCCCGATGAGGCCGCGTACGAACAGGTAGGCGATCCCTCCAAGATGATCATCCGGGCGATAATCAGCAACTCTCCATCGCAAGTAACGATGCAACGCAACTTGATAGAGCACTGCCTGAAGTACGTAATGATCCTCGGCCATGATCCTGGTGAGATTCGGCCTGTCGTATGCAGAGAGCGGATCTGCCGCACCTGGATCGTGAAGAAGGTTCGTCTTGTAGTCCGAGATGATCGCTGACCACGTTCCGTCGGCCCGGTGCAATCGAAAGACCGCGTCGATTTCTCCGTACAGGTATCCCGCCATCCGAATCCTGCCTGCCCGCTGAACGAGCGACTCTCCGTAGGCGGCGAATGCGTCAGACGGATCGAGATGTTCCTGCAGGAGTTGACCGATCCGAGATACGGCGAGCGGAGTATCGGGAATCCGCATGTCGAACACCATTTCGGCGAGCCGGTCACGAGAGGGCAGCTCAGCAAGCGATCGACCGCTGAATGATCGACCGAGCGGAGTGCGACAGACAGCTTCGATGGCGTCACAGAGTCGCATGTGAACCTCTGCTGACACGTGGCGTGCGAATCGCTCGTCGACCGCGTGGCGGATCTGAGCAGAGAGATCAGGAGATGCAGGTTCGATTGCCTCGAAGATTTCGTGAATCCGACTTCCAAAGACAGCACCGGACAACTCGTCCGGAAACAGAACCACCTGTTGAGAGCTCTCCGGAAGGGTCCGCTTGACGGGGCGTCCGTGTCCTTCGTCAGCGCCCGGCACGAACGGCTCAGCCATTGCGGAATGCACTGTGCCGAGAGTGTTGGCGATTCCTGAATAGGACCACTTTCCCCAACCCGGGCGACGCAATGGATCGCTTCGGGAGAAGGACGCAACTGCAATGCCCTCATGCATTTCCTCGGGAGGGATCATCACCTGAGTCGACACCTCGTCACGCTCGACTTCACTGACAGAGATGTCTGAATACTGCGTTGCCAATTCCTCCAACATCGCCCGCATCTGAGCATTCGATTTCGGAATGACACCCTTCGCGGGAATGCCGGAATCCGAGTCGATCTTTCGACGACCATCTTCTCGTGGTGCGAACAGCAGTCTCCCGACGGAGCTGTCCGCTGCGCTCCTCGAAGGAGTCCAGTACATGACGACTTTCTGCTCGGCTCGAGTCACCGCCACATAGAGCATCCGCATCAAGTCGCCTGCGATGTCGCCAGAAGCTGCAGCCTTGCGGTCCTCGCGCTCCTGATGATGTTCGTCCTCCCATGTCCAGTTCACTGGAGTTGCAAGATCGATGACTCGTCGACCGTCACTGGAGAAGACGAATGGGGTCTCGTTGCCGGGATACATCTTCGTCAAAGTCGGGAGAAAGACGATGGGAAACTCGAGCCCTTTACTGTGATGAATGGTTGCGATGTGCACCGACTCGGCATCGGTTTCGATACGACGCTGGAACTCGTCGTCATCTCCGGCTTCTTCAGCGAGACGCTCGAGGACTTGGAGGTAATCCGAGGCACCTGCTCCGCGGGCGAGATCCCCTGTCGAGGCGAGGACTTCAGCGATGTGATCGAGATCGGTGAGCAGGCGCTAGCCCTCGACTTCGCTCATCACGCGATTCATGAATTGGCGATCCGCTCGAAGTCTGAAGTACACCGTCGCCAACCCCAGCTCGCGCATGTCAGAAGCCCACTGCGCAATCGTCGTCTGCCATGTCTAGATTTCGACACTCCCTGCGTCGGGAGCGAGCAATGTGCCGAGATGGCAACGACCGAAGACGGACATCGCAGCAGCGCGCGATCGATCGATGCGACTCGGAGCTGCAAGCGCCGACAGAAAGATCTTCCATTCCAGAGCGGCTGGGGACTTGAAGACACTGTTGGCCCGGTATCGAACCGCAGGAATTCCCGCTTGCGAGAAGACGTCGCGAATTCGCTCGGCATGGCTATGCGATCTGACGAGAACTGCTATGTCTCCCGGTCTGATTTCGACTCGGCGACCCTTCTTGTCGATGATCTCTCCCGATGAAATCAGCTCGGAGATCGATGCCACCATGTCGGCGTAGATGAAATCGAGTGCACGATCGGTGTTCGGCCCCCACTTGTCGAGAGTGCCGTTCTCGAGTTCGACTTGCTCAGCTTTCTTCAACCCCGACGTCGGACGCGCACTCCCGGCTTCCGCGCAGTAGGGGACGAAACGGAGCTCGAAGGGAATCTGACCGATGACTCCCTCATCGACTGGACCTGGTCGAGCTGCCACCTGGCGATACGTGATCGAGGCGTCTCCGAATGTCACACCATCGAAGACATGATTGACGGCCGAAATGAGACGAGCATTGCTGCGATAGTTGGTGACCAATTCGACTCGCTGCTCGATGCTGTCGACGGCAGACCGATAGGCATCAATATCTGCACCGCGGAATCGGTAGATCGCTTGCTTCGGATCGCCCACAACTCCGACGGCAACGGGCTCGTTCTGATCCGGTTCGGCTGTCGGGTCATTGCGGATGAACGCGCGCTCGAAGATTGTCCATTGCCCGACATCTGTGTCTTGAAACTCGTCGATGAGAACCAGCCGGTACTGGTCACGCAATGAACGTACGATTCGGTCGTTGTCCTCGTCGAGAAGCATTTCCGTCACCGAATGGATCAAGTCGTCGTACCCGAAGACTCCCGATGATTGCCGTCGTTCGTGCACGGTGGAAATGACTCGCTCGACGATTGCGGACCACCTCTCATGGGGCTCGAGACGCGACACATCCCCATGTGGATCGTGTGACTCCAGTTGCGGAATGCGCAGCGTGCTCGGATTGGACATGACGGTCTTGACGATGTCCTCGAGATCCGAGATCGCGGAGTTGATCGTGCGAGGGGTCTTCGTCGGCGAATCGCCGAAAAGATCCAGGTGTTCACTCAGCGTTCCGATCAAGAAATCCGAAATCACTTGAGCCACAGTCTCACTCGCATCGCCAACCAAATTCACGTCGCCGATAGCTGGGCTGAGCAAGCCGGAACGATTCAGCACCAGTTGACAGAACCCGTGAATCGTGGTGATCGTGGCTTCGTCATAGGTTGCAAGGAACGAACGCACATTGGCTGCTCGCCGCTGCAACTCGGCAACATCGCTGGGAAGTGCTTCGAACATCCACTCGTCAGCACCGAGTTGTGTCCTGAGATCGGGATCCGCCTCGAGAACCTCGAGCAGGGATCGACAGGCATCTCGAGTACGGTCACGCATGTCGGATGTCGCAGCTCGAGTGAAGGTCACCATCAGGAGCTGATCCGGGCGCAGTCCGCGCTCCGCGACGTAGCGTGCCACCAGTCCCGTGAGCGAGTACGTCTTTCCAGTCCCTGCACTGGCTTCGATCGCAAAGACGCCGTCGAGGAGCGGCCCGGAGAGATCGAACACCCTCGTCACGAGTCCTCCTCAGCGTCTACCTCGGCCGCCGATGCGGTCGTCGTCTCTCGGAACGCATCCCAAACGAGGGATGCAAATCTCTCAGCACGAATCGACGACGAACCATCGGGATCGTCGTCGAGGGCGGGCTCCGACGAAAATGCTTCCCAAGACACGCGCCCGAACAAGAACCGTATGGGCGCGGAGTACTCCCCCTCGCTCATGTACGTACTGCGAGCTCCTTCGAGTGAGGATCGATGGATCTTGTCGGCAGTCTTGGGAAGATACGGCACTCGCCCTTCGGTCATGCAGGTCAACAAGGTCTGCACGACTACGACTACTCGAACAGCTTGTGCCCGCCTCTCTTCTCTCGTCGCTCCAACGAGCCCGAACATTCGCTCATGGCCCTCGCCCTTCGCTCCGCGACACACGAGCCGTACCGACCACGGTTGGTCAGGATCGACAAGTGTGAGAAGTGCAAGATCGATCCAGGGATCGAGCAGCATGTCTTCTCGGTAGCGAGTGAACGACACGCGAAGGATCTCGTGGTCGATGATGTCGTCCACCGACCCGGACACGATGATGGATGCCCCACTGCTGGAGGCCCCGATCTCGAGTTCGTCGATCTCGACAGATTGATATGCGGAAAGATGTCGTGCTGCCTCGGGAAGGAGTCCGAACACTGCCAGCACTTCGGCTCCCACTTGAGCAGCTGCCGAGTCGCCGAGCCGACCCGGTGGGAAAGACCCGCCGAGGACCATGCGATCGACCAGGCGTCGGACTTCCTCCTCTGGCTCGGCTGTCGAACGCAGTACTCCGTCGAGCAGATGGCGTCCTATACTCGACACATCGAGGTTGCTCGGCCAGAAATCGATGAAATCGTGAGAACTTCCCGAATCGGTCGGCGGGAGTCTCATTCCCAGCAGATCACGCACGAAGTAGTCAGCGGGCTTCACCAAGACTCGGCGCAGTTGTTCCGCACTCACCCGCACTGGTGGAGCGCTGCTGTTCCGTCGAGAGATGTGACCTGCCAGGACAGGCTCTGGGTCTCGACGACGACGTTCGTACATGTCGAGAGCCACCGGATCGAATGTGAAGGGGCGATCGCTCCGAAAGGAACCGGGCACGAGAGCTCGAGCCGAAAAACTTTGCCGCGGATGCTGAGTGAAGACCTTGACGGAACCGCTCGATGGCTCGTGTTCTCGCACGACCGCCATTGCCTCCAACAACTCTTGAATCGGCACCGGGAGGGGAATCGGCTTGTTGTTGTTGATGTCAGCACCATCGCAGGTACTGATCACTGCGTCTTCAGCTGCGAGGAGAACGTTGAGCAGTTGGAGTCGTCCGGACACACTCGGCATCGGGTCGCCGATACAGGGACGCAATGACAACACGTCGTCCCCTTGTGCTCCACTTGTCGAGAACATGACCTCGTTCACCCCGAGAAGCGCGATCACTCTGTAGGGAACGCCTTGCTGCGGAAGCAGTTCCGTCACGGTGATCGCTCCCGAACGAAAGCGCGGTCGTCCGCTCGCGGAGGAGATCAGATCATCGAGGATCATATTGATCTCGACGAATGCGAACGCGTCCTGGTCAGCAGCGTGAGCGCGATCTGCTGCACCGACGAGACGATCGATGGCGTCGACCAACACTTTGCAGTGGATGTCGCTGCTCTCGGACTCATTGAAGAAGTCGTCGAGTATCGACGTGAAGATGTCCGCCCACTCCCGTACGGTGTGTACCGAATCGATTCGGCCGACCAATTGGCGAACGAGAGCAAGAAAGTCCCCAACCCTCGCGAGCATCGGCGCGTCGGTGACCGCGATGTCGTCGTGGGGAACGACTCCCCCTGGACCCTCGAAGAGTTCCTCTGCAGGTACGGCGAGCCCCATGAACAATCGATCGAGCGCCGAATCCCATGTTCCTGAGGTGATCGAATCGGGCAAGTTCCACTTGCGACGGTGTTCCACATCGAGACCGAAGCGAACATTCAACGATTCGACCCAGTCAGCAAGTCGAGCGAGCAGATCCTCGTCGATGTCGAATCTCCTCTGAAGTGGAGGTGAAGCCAGAGTGGAGAGCATCTCTGCCACTCCGCAGCGTGAACCCGCGAGTCCGAGAAGCGCCCAAAAGGCGTCGAGGTAAGGGTTCTCACCCGACAACGAACGGTCGGCGATGCTCACATCGAGTGGCGGCGCTGTTGCGTCGGACCTCGACTGTCCGGATCGAAAGATCGCTGGGATGATCGGGGCGAACGACACGAGATCGGGACATTGGATGGAAATGTCGCTGAGGGTCAAAGTGGGGTCATCCGCGAGCAGGTGAAGTAGTGCATCACGGAGAACTTCAACCTGCCGCACACGCCCGTGACAGGAGTGGATCTGCAGCGAACCATCACTGCTGTCGAGCACGTGCATGCGGTCTGCGATCGGTCGCAGAATCATCGGCTGGTCGTCGACGATGGAGCGCCGAAGTCGATCCAGGTCGTGCATCGGCACGGAGTCGGGTGACTCGGCCGACGTCCACTCTCCTGCCAGTACCTCACACGTTTCGAGTGCGGATCGTCCCCACCGTGCAAGCAGTGGACTTCCCGTGATCTCGACGACTTGGTGGTCACGAGCTTGGAGTCGATCCATCGAGCCCATCGGCCCGGACGGTTGCTTCCGAGCAGGGTGGACGAGGAAGATGTTGCACTCGCGAGCGGTTCCGAGTGCTTCGACTACCGATCGAACTGTCGAGTTCACCGTGACGAAGCCGAAAAGCGCAATTCGCTCGGGTACGACATCAGCGATGCCGTTCTCGCCGATGCCGCGCGCCAGAGCGGCCAAGCGATCCGAAGGACTTTCGTTTCCGATCAGCCGACGCACCTCTGTGTACAGACGAGGCTGCCATCGAAGATGGCCAGGGAGCTCTTGAAGTGGTTCGACCGCATCAACCTCGCGTCCGTTGCTCCAGTAGCGCAGCATCGACGGACGATGAACTCCGTAACGGTCGAAGAGGTCGGCGATGACTCGTGCGACAGCGAGCGGTTTCGTCGACGCTCCCGGGATGACCGAGCGTCCCATGCTGTCGATCGCTCGATGCACAGACCATGTCAGGTGCTCGATGTCCCAATCGTCGATGTTCGAGAGATTGCTGGCGGTGAAGATCGTGTCCAGGAACTGCTGGACGAACATGAACCGGACATTGGCGACGATCCCCGAACTTCTACCGTTCCGACCGCTGTCGAGGCGCGAGCTCAGCTCGCGTTGGAGCCAATCCCGGACGCCGATATTCGGCACGACAACGAATTCACTCGCAAACGGATCCGCCGGTGGTGACGCCAGACGAGTTGCGAGAGCATCGGTGAGCGGACCGAGAAACGGCGAGGACACGACGGTGACTCCGGTGCCCCTTAACTTCGTGACCATCTCACCCCTTGTCGCTGAGCGTCGAGTCGCCGTGCATCGACTCGGTTCACCGACGCCGAGTCAGTTCGACCCACATCGATACACGAGCCGCACGACTCCCGTGCCCTCGTGGAAAGGATAAATGACGTGTCGACGGACTCACGGGTATTCGACGACGAGTGCACACCAGACAGTGTGCTTCCTGGGTGTTGGCAAGATGCCACAGATGCGCTCGCTGCGGGTGTCGACCGCCTCATCCTCTACGGGCCGCCCGGTACCGGAAAGACGTACGCGGGTCTCACTCTCGGTGACGTCAGCGGAGGCGCATATCGGCTGATCTGCACCGAGGACATGACCGCGGGCGACGTCACCGGCCATTTCATGCCGACAGCTGCAGGAACTTGGACATGGCTCGAGGGCAGTGTCATCAAGGCCTGGAGGGGAAATGGGCAGCGCGGGGGTCGGATCGTGGCCGATGAGATCGATCGTGCCGGCGGTGACGTGTTGTCACTGCTCTTGAACATGTTCGACAGTGACGGCAGCGCCAGCTGGCACCACCCCGAGACCGGCACGGTCCACCGACCACTCGACGGGTTCAGTGCCGTCATGACCACCAATATCGAGGATCTCGTAGAGATTCCGCGAGCTCTCCGTGATCGCTTTCCGATTGCGATTCGTATCGATCGTCCACACCCGGGTGCTCTCGCTCTTCTCCCTGCGTCTCTGCGCGCTCCTGCATCAGTGAGTGCCGATGCAGAACATCCTCGACGCTTCAGCATTCGATCGTTTCGGGCGTTCGATCACTTGCAGCAGCGCGGCTTCAGCACCGATCGTGCCGCCAGGATGGTGTTCGGTTCACTCGCAGACGATGTGATCGATGCACTCCGAGTCGACTCGGTGGATCCTGTCGGCCATGGCCCCGCGTTGCACTCGACATGACGACAGCGTCACGAACTTCGACGCCCCCGCAGCACACGGCAGCCCCAGAATGGCTCACTCGATTCGATCGCAGCCCTGTCCCCTGGCGAGTATCGGCCGGCCCTCTTCTGCGCGGGGAAGCCTTCACGGATCTCTCGGCATGCCACATGCGCATCCCAGTTGGGCACGATGAGACATCTCGCTGTGTGCGCGCACACGAGTTGATGCATGCAAAGGTCAGCCCTCACACTCTGTGGCGTCCTGACGGCTTCGCCCATCTCACCGACGATGTGCTCATCACTGCCGAAGAATTTCGTGTCAACCAGTTGGTGAAGGTAGCCGGCTTTCCCGTCGACGTTCACCTGGCTGACGGCAGTGAAGTCCGATCGGGTGAACGGATCGGTGCGAACAACGATTGGAACGCCGCAGTGCTGATGATCGCTGCCACGAGTGGCACGAGGGCGAGCAAAGGCGTGTTCACGGGGCTGCGGCGAACGCAACCGGACTGGGTGAAACCGCTGAGACTCTTCGACAGACAGCTCACCAAACTGTGGCGTCGATCGACGTCCACAGGCATCGACGGGGTCGCATCGAGTCGTCCCTGGGGAGGTGCAACTCACGGCTGGCGCTTCACGATCGAGGTTGCCTGTCTCATCCACGCGTCACTCCGATCCAGCGACGAGAGGACGAACCCTGCATCGATCGAGAGCGGCGCAGGCGGTTCACGAGGCGAGTTCGCACGTCCCGTGATCCTCGACCTACCTCTCGTGCACCGAGCGTCCGGTGGACTTCGACCGCGACGAGCTCCGACCACCGTTGGTCGTCACCCTCGCCGGATCGAGAGACTTCTCACCGATCCGGATCGACGTGTCTTCGACCGTCGTCTGCGAACACCGGGAGGGGTGATCGTGATCGACCAGTCCGGTTCGATGCGCCTCTCCGACGAACAAGTGTGGGATCTGATTCGTGCTGCTCCCGGATGCACCGTGATCGGCTACAGCCACGAGGCCCGATCGAGCGGAGTCGGCAATATCTGGATTCTCGCCCGGGACGGTCGGATTGTCGATCGAGTCCCCCGAGGCAACGGCGGGAATGGTGTCGACGGTCCAGCGCTGCGTTTCGCTGCGAGTTTGCGCCATCGTGGTGATCCGATGATCTGGGTGTGCGATGGTTATGTCACCGATGCATTCGATGATCACAGCGACGCTCTCACACGAGAGTGCGCGTCGCTGGTCATTCAGCATCGCATTCATCAGGTGCCGGACATCACAGCCGCACTCACAGCTCTTGCGCGCGCCGCACGCGGTTTTCGCCTTCCTGTCGTAGCTCTCGGTCCGGTCGGAGCGGTGCACGCTCGCGTCTGACACGACGTGAAGATCACGCCCCGATGTGGCTATTCGCCGATCGCGAGATGGACCTTGATGGCCCCAGCTGACCGATCCCCTGCGACGCGCACCGCCTCGGCCGCGTCCTCCAAACCGAATACATGAGTGACGAGAACCGGCTCGATCTCGGGCTTCGTTGCGATGATCTCGATTGCGAGGTCGAAGTCCGACTGGGAGTGATCGTGCGCGTAGAACAGTGCAGGCACCAGAGAGATTTCGCGCAGCGTCAACTCTCGTCCAAGCGTGATCGGCTGCCAGAACACACCGAGCTCGACGATCGATCCGCCTGAACGACAAGCGCGGACGGACGACTCCACTGCAGATTGCGACCCCACCGCATCGAAGACGAATTCATAATTGCTGCGCAGACCGACGTGTGCACCGAGTCGCTCCGCTGCCTGTTGTTGGTGCGCGTAGCGAGCATCGATGTCGACGTCGATTCCGAGATGCCCAAGAGCGGAAACTACGGCGAGGCCGACGCTGCCTCCACCGATCACCGCAACACGGTCACCTTCGGCAATGGCGACCCGGCGCACACCGTGCACCGCTACTGCAAGAGGCTCGACGAGAGCAGCACCGCCCGGCGTGACCGTCTTGGGAACTGCGAACATGGTGGAGCGATCGACGGACACACGCTCGGCCCATCCGCCATCGATGAGCCCGCCGTGAAAGCCGCCGAACGCAGATGCGCACAGATTGATACGACCGCTCCCACATGATGCGCACGAGCCGCAGGCTCCGGTCGGTCGAACAGCAACGAGCGTGCCGTCGTCGAGGCGCCCGGCGAACTCATGTCCGAGGGTTACGCCCGCAAAGCCCTCGGCGATCATGTGCAGATCGCTGCCACAGATGCCCGCCCGAGCTACTCCAATGGTCTCCCGGCCCGGATCAACAGCAGGTTCGCTGGTATCGACGACGTGAACGCCACCCGAAATCCCCCGTACTGCACGCACCTGAGCATGATGCCATGCGGGTCACCGGCGACCCACTCGAACCATGCCCAAAAAGTGAACAAAACCGTTGAAAAAGTGAACCAGATGAACTCTCTGTGACATCCACCACTTCGCATGTTCACATGACCTATGTTGCCGTTGCGGCTTCACGACCGCACAAAGAAAAGGGGAAACAATGTACATCGTTGCGCTTTTCATCGTCTTTGCCATCCTCCTCGAGGCTGTCATGACGGTGCTTCGGTCCATCTTGGACACGGCAAAAATTGGTGACACGGTGGCGAAGATCCCGTTGATCGGAGCGAATTTGACGCTTCTGATCTCGATCCTCATGGTGTGGCTTCTCGGCGATTGGGGCAACCTGCTCGCTGGTTGGGGCTGGGAGCACGAGGACAACTGGATCAATATCGTCGCAAATGGAGCCATCATTGCCGGCATGATCCCGCTGAAGGACGCTGTCTTCAACGCCATTGGCAAGGGTCTGCGCGCCTGAGTACTGACACAGGAGGGCCGGGGCGGGTTCGCTCGACCCGGCCCTTTCGCGTTGTCGAAGGATGCCTCAGGTACGTCGTGTCCGAGCTGCTGGCATCCAGTTCGGTCCTGCTGTGTCGTCGATCCGCTTCAACAATCTCTCCCCCACGGGCTCGATGATCGCGAGGAGTCGCTCGGATGTGTCACGGCCAACTGTCTTCCACATCGTGGCACTGATCTCATTCGTGCGGTTCTCGATGTCCTGACGCAACTTTTCCCCCGCTTGCGTCACGCGATCTCCATCCGCCAAGCCTCTCGCCTGAAGAGACTCGAATGCCGCCGCGAGGGCTGCATCATCAGCCCCTCGGCTGCGAGCGATCCACCCTCCGTAGTTGAGATGCGCATCGTGCAAGATGCCAGCTTCGACACGATTGATTCCTTCAGCAACGAGAAGGGCGAAATGCGTGTCGCCACGCCACTCCCTCAGACAGTTCACTGCGAGCCACGCCGACACAGCCGGGTCATCGACACGAGGAGCCGACCTGTGGGCTGCGAACATCACACGCCCCGACTCAGGAAGCGCATCGACTCCCGCCCACAAGTTGGGGGCGAGCTGTCCAAGTTCATCGATGATCTCAGGAACGAAGGAGCGCAGCCCCTCGCCGACTGCCTGATTGCGGGCGTCGTAGATCTGATGCCATGTGGCGTGTTCAAGCGCCGCTGCTGCACTGAGCGCGATGAATCCGGGATGAATCGAGTAGTACGCGGCGGCGACGACGTCCGGACCTGCAGGCAACAACGGTGCCGCCCGACTGGTGACGTAGTACCCGAAGCCATTTGGAATGCCGAGATGCGTATACAACTCGATGGCCTGCGGGTCCCAGTAGATCCAGCCGATCAGCCGGTGCGACGCGAGACCGAGCCGTTCCGCAAGCGCCACCCAGGACGAGTCGGATTCGGGAACTGCCATCTCTTCCTCCAAAGATCAGCGACAATCACTTCGCACGTGCAGCCACCGTTGATGCATGCTTCTGACACATCATCTGACACAATCATCTGATGCTTGCCATTCGTCGCACCGCTGTCGCATTCATCTCTCTTGCACTTCTTGCAAGTTGTTCGTCATCCACGACCCCGTCCGATGAAACGACGTTGGAATCGACACCATCATCGTCCGAAGGTCCTGCATCGATGCGCGGACTGCGCTATTGCGAGGTCCTCCTCTTGAATCTGACCGAAACAGGCCTGCAAGCCGAGGTCTACAACACCTATCCCCTGAACGAGTGTCTCGATGATGTGTGGCGAGGTCTCGATGGTGGAGCGATCGCACAGACCGAAGGCGTCCCATTCGCGCTCTTGAACGGTCCGCGCTTCTGGCTGATGGACGCCGTCGAACGACTCGATGACGGTTCGATCATCAAGAAAACCTTCAGCGGGTCCGCAGGAGAGATAGACATGAATCGCTACGCGGTTGTCGTGATTGGAAAGCCGGACACCATCGGCCAGGCGTACTCACCCCAAGCCGTCGATCGAAAGTCGCGCTTCTCGTTTCTCGCTGGTTCGGAGGTCTACGTTCTGACCGACGGCAATGGCCAGCGCTACGTGATGCAGAGTTGGAGCCAACAACGTGACCCCGCTCTCACTGAAGCTGATCTTGCCAGCCTCGGCTCTCGTCTCGATCTTCCCGAGGGATGGTCGTTCAGTGTCGAAACACTCGAGAGCGACCTCGTCATCGACTCGACCGGCGCTCCGGCACAGGTCTTCCAGGACGAGTTGATGAACACCTACTCGCTGATTCCTAGTTGACTGAGAGC
>JBJTGN010000010.1:0-7682 GCA_046093905.1 Actinomycetota bacterium | reverse complement strand
AAGTGGCCTTTCCACCGAGCGTGCGCGTGATAATGGCCAGGGATCGTCCGCATGTTGTCGTCGACATAGGGATCGCCAACGAAGACGCTGCTCACCACGTCGAGGAGGAGCCGATGAAGCATGTGCTTCACGTCTTCAGGGGGCTCAGGATCATGACTCTTCCACACCACCATCGGCACGAAACACGCTTCACATTCAGCGATCCAGCAATGATCGTCCTCGTAGAAGCGCTCGGTCAGAGGCGCCGCTTCGCACAGTTCACACGTCGACATTCAGATCCCGCATACCGTGAGGAACCAGAATCGTGAACGAACAGGCGTGTGGACTCACAGGGTCGACAGGTCGAGTCCTGGCGGAATGAGGACCTCGCTCATCACATGAGCAACACTCTTGCCGGCGAACAAATCCCCAACTGCAACAGGAATACCGTTCATCTTGATATTCATGAGATAGCCGGGCTGGTCTCCCACTTCGACAGAGACCTCGTCTCCCGACTTCATCACCAAGGTTCCTGCAACGACTTCCAGTTCGGGAACCTTGCCATCGAGCAGGTGGTAGGACAACAGGCGGGTCAGAACCTCTATGTTCGCAGGATCCTTCAGTTTGTCGACAGTTCCCTCCGGCAACCTGTCGAACGCTGCATCCGGCGGGATGAAGACGGTGATCTCCCCGTCAGCTTCGAAGAGCGGGGCGAGGTCGGTCAATGCCACGAGCTCCGCGAAGACCGAGAAGATTTCATTGTCATCGAACATTGCAACCATGCTGACAGGGACGTCATCGACAACGAACGACGTATCCGACGACGTGTCTCCAGACTCCGATGACGCTGACGAAGTGTCTCCACCAGAACATGCGGACAGCAGTACGACGGCAGACAGGGGGGCAAGAAATTTCAACATGACATCTCCTCGAATCGGCATGACAGTATCCCATATTGCTCGGGAGTCCTCCGCGTCACCGCCGTCCTGCCCGATTTCGGCTGCTTCACGCAAAGGAAAACGTGTGCAATCAGCCCGAACTTCAACCAGCGTCGAGAGCCTCGCGAACCTCTGCCACGTACTCCCCGACTGCTTCGGGTCCGCCTTCCATGAGGCGTCTCACAACCGATGCCCCTTGCACGACTCCGTCGGCAACTTTGCAGGCCTCGACTGCTTGAGCACTGTTGGACACACCAACCCCGACGATGACCGGCACGTCGGTGACCTTCTTCAATCGCGCAGCGAGGGATGTGGCAGTACTTGCGAGCGTGTCGCGTTCCCCCGTGACCCCGAGAAGTCCAACCGAGTACACGAATCCACGTGCTCGCGCGCAGATCCGGGGCAACCGTTCATTAGGTGCAGTCGGCGCAGCCAAGAGGATTGTTGCAATGCCATGAGCATCGGACGCCTCGCACCACGGTCCGGACTCTTCGAGAGGAAGATCCGGAACAATTGCTCCCGAAACACCCGCTGCTGCCAACTGCGCAGCGAATCTCTCGTGACCCGCGTGATGGACGGTGTTGTAATAGCACATCACGATCAGAGGAATCTGCACATCGAGGTGGCGCGCTTCTTCCAGAATCGACACAGGTGTTGCACCGGCATCGAGCGCCCGTTGCGAGGCTTCCTGGATGATCGGTCCATCCATCACTGGATCGGAAAACGGAATCCCAATCTCGATTGCATCGGCTCCATGTGCAGCAGCTGCAAGAATGGCGTCGATCCACCCCGGCAGTCCCCCCGTCACATAGGGAACCAAGAGTTTGCGACCCGCATCCCGTTTGCGACGAAGTTCGATTTCGAGAGCATTCGTGCTCACGAGCCGAGAACATCCATCATCTGGGCGACATCCTTGTCCCCACGACCTGACAGATTCATCAGCACGGTTTGTCCCTGCATCTTCGGCGCCTCGCGTGCGATCCATGCAAGAGCGTGTGCACATTCGAGTGCAGGGATGATCCCTTCGGTTCGAGCGAGCAACTGGAAGGCATCGATGACTTCTGCGTCCGTCACAGTCGGGTACTCCGCTCTTCCGATCGAAGCGAGGTACGAATGCTCCGGTCCGACACCGGGATAATCGAGACCCGCTGAGATCGAATGCGCCTCGAGAACTTGCCCGTACTCGTCCTGCATCAGATAGCTGCGCATTCCATGAACAACCCCAGGTTGGCCACGACCCACCGCTGCTCCTCCGGCCGGCTCCACGCCGATCAGTCGAGCCGATGTGTCGACGAAACCCGAGAAGATACCGATTGCATTCGACCCACCTCCGACACACGCGACCACGACGTCGGGGTCGCGTCCGTATCTCTCGAGACACTGTTCGCGAGCCTCGGTTCCGATGACCCGGTGGAACTCACGGACCATGAACGGATACGGATGCGGTCCCATCACCGATCCCAAGCAATAGTGAGTCGATTCGACCGTCGCAACCCAGTCGCGCATTGCTTCGTTCACAGCATCTTTCAGAGTTCGACTTCCGCTGTGAACCGCTTCGACTTCGGCGCCGAGCAATTTCATGCGAAAGACGTTCAACGCTTGGCGTTCGACGTCGACAGCACCCATGTACACCTTGCACTCGAGACCGAGGAGTGCCGCAGCTGTCGCCGACGCAACGCCGTGCTGCCCGGCTCCCGTCTCTGCGACGATCCGCTTCTTACCCATCCGCTTGGCCAGCAGTGCCTGACCGAGGACGTTGTTGATCTTGTGCGACCCGGTGTGATTGAGATCCTCGCGCTTGAGCACCAACCGGATGCCGAGTTGGGATCCGAGTTGTCGACATTCAGTGATGATCGACGGACGCCCCGCGTATTCGCGCAACACCGCATCGAGTTCACCGCGAAAGATTGGGTCGGCCCACGCTTCATGAAAAGCGCGTTCGAGTTCCTGGCATGCAGGCACCAATGTTTCGGGAACGAACCGACCCCCGAATTCGCCGAAGCGACCGGATTCTCCGGGAGCAGACATGATGGACGGAGTCGTATTGGTCATGGGAGTCCTCGTCGTTCACGACCGGCGCAGGTTTCGTCCTGACGCCGAATTCCTCTTCATGTTCGCACCTTCTCGACCCGACCCAGCAGTCGATTGGGCCGACTTCGTGTGAACCCTGTCCTGTCGCACGATTCAGCTCCGAAGCCAGTGGTGTCGAGGTCCTACTCCTGAGCCCAGTCGTAGGGAAGGTCCCCGGTCGGGTCTGCGCCCCGATCGACGTCGTCGTCGAGCCGTCCACTTCCTCCAATGGGTCGAGCCTGGCGAGCGTTGGCGATGAACCGCTTCAGTTTCAGGGCGTCTTTCTTCCCTGGGGCCGACTCGACGCCTGAGGACACGTCGACTCCCCACGGCTTCACGTATTCGATCGCGGCTGCGACATTGTCCACGGTGAGTCCACCGGCGAGAATCAGCCGCACACCCGAAGGAATTTCGTCGGTCAGACGCCAATCGAACACTCTGCCCGAACCTGGTTGGGGTGCATCGACGAGGATCAGGTCGGTTCCGAACTGATCTGCGATCCGAGCTTCTCGAGATCCTGCAGACACTGCTTTGATCACCCACCGGACACCCTCGGACACCTCAGCCACTGTCGAGGCGGTCTCGTGCCCGTGCAGTTGCACCGCCTTGACGCCCGAACGCGAGACGACGTCGAAGATCCTGTCCGGCAGATCGTCTCGAAACACACCGACGGTCAGGATCTCGGGTGGGAGCCGGCGCGTGATGTCGTACACGAGCTTCGGTGCTACTTGACGTGGGGAAGGCGCGAAGACGAATCCCACTGCATCGGCACCCATGGCAACCGCCAAGAGCGCGTCTTCCTCATTCGTGATGCCACAGATCTTCACGAACATGTTCGTACCGTACCGCTCGACACGGGCGAGCGAGGGGATATTTCTTCGCAGTCGACTCGTTCTCAACAACTCGCGCGAAGGGCGCGCACGGCCGCTGCCGGATCCGATGCCGTCACCAACGCCTCGCCGACGAGGACCGCGTGGTAGCCCGCATCTGCGAGAGCACGGGCGTCATCAGGACCTCGAACTCCGCTCTCAGCAACTCTGATGATGCCAGCAGGGATTTGAGGGGCCATGCGAACCGCTCTGTCGTGATCCACCTGAAAGGTCCCGAGATCTCGCTGATTGACTCCCACCATGAGGGGTTCGATTGTCAAGGCGCGTTCGAGTTCCCGCTCATCATGGATCTCGACGAGAACATCGATCCCGATGTCACGAGCGATCTGGGCGAAACTCGTCAATTCGTCATGCGTTAGTGCAGCGACGATCAACAACACGCAGTCCGCGCCCATCAATCGCGCATCACAAACATCAGCAGTGCTGACGGTGAAATCCTTGCGCAGAACAGGAAGAGATGTTGCCTCGGATGCTGCCTTCAAATCACTCGCTGAACCTGCAAAGAAGTTCTCGTCGGTGAGCACCGACAAGCATGACGCGCCCGCTTCCTCGTAGCGGCGAGCCAACTCGACAGGATCGAGTCCAATGGCGAGATCGCCCTTCGAAGGTGAACGCCTCTTGATTTCGCTGATCACCGCCAACCCAGCACGAGAGTCATTGACAAGCCGTTGTTGAAAACCTCGAGTTGCGGGAAGTCCCTGACACGCTTCGACCAAGTTCGCGACCGAACGATTGTCAGCCACGGCTCGCTGTCGGTGATGGGCGATGATGCGGTCGAGATACGTCGTCATACGCGATGAACGATCGAGATGGCTCGCTCAGATCCCCTTGCCACCGACAGGTCCGAGGAAGGTCATCTCGGGCGCACCGCCCAGCAGGTGTCCAATCGTCGGTCCAAGAGCCTTGAATGCGTCGGTGCTGACATGCGCCGTGAAGGCGTCCTGATTCTCGTACAACTCGTACATGTACAAGACATCAGCGTCCTTTGCATCGGTGTGCAGAATGTAATAGATCGTGCCACTCTCACCGCGAGCGGTGTCGAGTGCGGCCTGCAGAGCAGTGATCAATTCGTCTCGCTTGCCTGCCGCTGCTTTGAGCTTGGCCAGAACTGCAACCTTGGACATGTCGTTCCTCTCTTCACCCGGCGCCCGTCAGCAGGCATCGGCTACGAGAACCGTAGACGGTGAACTCACCAATTCAGAACCCGAGTCGCAAGCGCAATTCGGCTTCGAGAGAACTGACCGGCACTCGAACTTGGTCGGTCGTGTCTCTGTCTCGAATCGTGACAGCGCCGTCCTCGAGTGAATCAAAGTCGACCGTGACGCAGAGAGGAGTCCCGATCTCGTCCTGACGCCGATACCGACGACCGATCGACTGAGTGTCGTCGTAATCCACCATGTATCGCTCGCCGATACTGGCGAAGATCTGTCGAGCCAGTGGAGTGAGGGTGTCCTTCTTGCTGAGCGGCAGGACTGCAACCTTGTACGGAGCCAGACGAGGATGGAGTTTCAGGACGGTTCTCGCTTCACCCCCGATTTCGTCCTCGGTGTACGCGGCAAGAAGGAACGCCGCCATCGCGCGATTGACTCCGGCTGCAGGCTCGACAACGAATGGCACGTACCGCTCGTTCGTCGACTGGTCGAAGTAGTCGAGGCGTTGGCCCGAATGCTCCGAATGCTGGTTGAGGTCGAAATTCGTTCTCTGGGCAATCCCCTCGAGCTCTCCCCAGCCCCAGGGATACGCGAACTCGACGTCCGCTGTCCCTGCTGAATAGTGGCTCAACTCATCTGCATCATGAGGTCGCAGACGAAGCATCTCTCCGGGGATGCCCAGATCGACGTACCACTGCAGGCGCTCACGGCACCAGTACTCGTACCACTTCGGACCCTCACTCGGAGGGACGAAGAATTCGAGCTCCATCTGCTCGAATTCACGCGTTCGGAAGATGAAGTTGCCAGGCGTGATCTCGTTTCGAAAGCTCTTTCCCACCTGCGCGATTCCGAACGGAGGCTTCTTGCGACTCGTTTGCAGCACATTGGCGAAATTCACGAACATTCCCTGAGCCGTCTCCGGACGCAAGTACACCTCGGCACCAGAACCCTCGACTGGTCCGGCGAACGTCTTGAACATCAGGTTGAAGGCTCGAGCCTCTGTGAGCGAATCGTTGGCACCGCAGTTCGGGCACGTCGACGGATCCTCGAGATGATCTTCACGAAAACGCTGCTTGCACTTACGACAGTCGACGAGAGGGTCGCTGAAATTGGCAAGGTGTCCACTCGCCTCGAAGACCTGTGGTGGACCGAGAATCGCAGCGTCGATCAATACGACGTCGTCACGCTGTTGCACCATGGTCCGGATCCAGGCTTCTCGGACGTTGCGCAACATGAGCGAGCCGAGCGGACCGTAGTCGTAGCTCGAACGAAAACCTCCGTAGATCTCTGCAGACGGATAGACGAATCCGCGTCGTTTGCAGAGATTGACGATTTGTTCGAGATCCGATGCTGGCATAGCCCTCCAGGCTATAGATCGAGCGACGTCGGTAGACATCCAAATGTCCTGTGCGGTCCTACTCCCGCTCGAAGATGCGGACGGAACGAAGTCTGCGCTCCATGTGGTGCTCGAATGCCCGTGTTGCGATATCGAGAACCTCGTTCACGACCGGATCATCGAGGTGCTGTCCGTGCGGATCGTGCGCTTCCTCGAGTACTTCGTTGAGATTGCCTCCGAGAATTCGCCGCATCATTTCGAGTGCTCCGGCGGAAATCACCGAACCCGACATCGATCCACACGAACGACACAACACCCCGCCAAGACCCAGGTCGAAGATGTACGTCGATTTCGACTCCCCTCCTCCAACAGGACCGATGCTTTCTTCGCATGAGGCACAGGAATCCAACTGAGGTCTCAGACCTTCAGCAGCCAGCAACTTCCACAAGAAGGCGGGAACAACGATCGGCGAGGGACGCGTCAGCAGAGTCCTACGAGCACCGAACAGCATCCTGTAGATCTGCGGCACCGGCTCCCGATCCGGGACGAGTTGATCGACGGCCTCGAGAATTGCAAACGCTTCGGTCATCGAGTCAAGGTCTCCGAATACCGTCGAGTTGGCATCGACGGTCTCGACTTGGCTGACGACGTCCAAATCCTTGCCGCGATGCAACTGAATCGTGACGCATGACAACGGCTCGAGACGCCCGCCGAATTTCGATCGGGTCTTGCGAACCCCCTTTGCAATCGCTCGCACTTTGCCGTGCTCCTGAGTCAGGAGCACAACGATTCGGTCTGCCTCCCCGAGTTTGTACGTCCGAAGAACGATGCCCACATCTCGGTACAACTTCGAGGACACAAGATTCTCAATTCAGTCGACGCCGCCGAAACGGCGTTGACGGCGGGCGAAATCGTCGATGGCCGTTCGCATATGTTCGACCGCAAGATCAGCCCAGGTCACTGGGAGAAAGACCAATTCGCCATACGCCAACTCCCAGACGAGCGATCGCGGCAAGCGATGTGCAGGCCCGAGAATCACGACCAGATCGGGTTCGCCAGCTTCTCCGAAGAGAGCTCGACTCAATCGCTCTTCTGTCAACCCTCGACGTCCGCCCCAATTCGAAACGACTCCCAGGATGCGATCTCGACCGTCGACCACCGGATCGATGACGATGCAGACTTCATCGCGGTCGATCCTTCGCCGCAGCCGATCGATGTCGAATCCGACCGAGGGCGATGTGTCTGCCAGCTCGTGAGGGTGCACAGTCACGAACTGCGCCTGCGCCCGCCGTGCGATGTCCACGAGAGCATCGAGTCG
>JBJTGN010000009.1:0-2306 GCA_046093905.1 Actinomycetota bacterium | reverse complement strand
CATCGGTTCGTCCTGTGGCTCGCAGCTTGGAGACGCAGTGCAGGTCACACGGTGGCGTCGTCGAACAGTGAGAGCAGTTGGCGTCGCTTGATTGCCAAACACCACCTCATGAGAGGCACCGTCAGCAAGCTGAGAAGCATGTTGGCAATGGACACGACGATGACGACCTCGATGAGACGAAGCGAGATCCATCCTTCGACTCCCACCCAGTTGGCGAGAACGGGTTGAGCAAACGTTGCGAAGGCGCTGACGAAACCAACGGCGAGAGCGTTGAGCCACCAGGGGTTCGCCACTGTTCGCGAGTACACGGCACCAGCGGCCCAACCTGCGAGTCCATAGACGAAAGCGAGCAGGCCGAGCGGGCTGGACAGGACGAGGTCGAACATGAGGCCGAGGATGAAACCTGCAAGAGCGCCGTTCTCGGATCCACCGATCACACCGGCCGAAACGGCGAGAGCCAGCATCAATTGAATGGCGACACCGAAGAACTTCACATCGGCGAAGAAGGTGGTCTGAATCGGAAGAGCGAGAAACGACACGAGGAGGAGTCGAATGATGGGCCTGTTCAGGATCTCGGCCACGATCAACCGCCCGCCACGGGCTGGTACAGCAGTACGCGCAAGAAGTTGAGGGTCGACAGTCGGGCCGAAAGGCGAACCTCGAGAGCCGCACCCGACGTCCCCGATCGCTCCGTGATCTTGATGACGCGACCGACCACCACTCCACGGGGGGCCAAGCTTGCTGCACCACCCGAGGTGATGACGAGAGCCCCCACCTTGATCTCTCCGAAACGAGAGTTCTGATCGATGAATTCAACGATGGGAGGACGGTCGGATCCACGTCCGCGAAAAGCTCCCGTCTCCGAGGCGGGTAGGTCTTCGAAGTCGACAATGTCGAATGCCGGCCCAACAGTCGTCTCGGGCACCGTCGTCTGCGGAGATTCGGGAACGATGGTCGGTGGCAACGTCGGAATCGTCCCCGCAGTGCCTGGAGTCGGAACCGTTGTCGAAGCACCGACAGCCGTTGGAACAGTGGTCGTCGTGGTGGACGTCGTCGAAGTCGTTGCCGATCCGGGGTCGTCGATCACCACTTCCTCGACCACTGGTGGGTTGATCACCTGTACGGGAATCGCATATGCAACATCGGTTGCAAGCATCACGAGCGCTCGCCGCGGAAAGACTTCGGTGACTTTGCCGACAAGTCCGGCCGCATTCACCACTGGCATTCCGACGCGCAGACCGCGATCGGACCCCTGGTTGATCTCGACCACCTGGGAGAAATTCGATGCAGTATCACCGATCACCTGTGCCGTGATCGACGAGATGTCCGACAAGTTGTCGATGCCGTTCAGAGCCAGCAATTCCTGAGCATCACGCGCCGTTGCCAACGCGGCAATGAACGCCCCTTCTTGCTGATCGAGCTTGTCCTGAAGCCTCAGCAACTCGTCCTGGAGTTCGTCGAACTCGGTGAAGCTGCGCCATGCATTCTCCAATGGACGAGTCACCACCCGCACAGCATCCTGTACCGGTTCGAAAATGAGGGTGAAGGTTCGTCGAAGACCGTTGACCAGAAAGTTGTCCTGTACGTCGAGCGTCATCAAAAGGACCGAGGTCAAGGCAAGAAGCGCAATCGTCCGTCGACGACCTACCGAATATGTAGCCATCGTCCGCTACCTCAGCCGATGTCGTCGACACTCGATAGGAATTCGCGCATCATTTCGATGTTGTCGAGAGCCTGACCGGATCCGAGGACGACCGAGAACAACGGATCCGGTGCAATGTTGATCGGCATTCCCGTCTCATGGGCCAGTCGCCGATCGATACCCGCCAGAAGCGCCCCTCCTCCAGTGATCGTGATACCCACATGCATGATGTCCGCAGCAAGTTCTGGGGGGGTCTTGTCGAGGGTGGTCCTCACGGAATCCACGATCGCCGCAACCGGCTCAGCCAGCGCTTCTCGAACTTGGTCAGTGGTCAGCGCTATGGTGCGCGGCAGGCCGCTGATCAGATCACGCCCACGAATGTCTGCGGTGATCTCCTCCTCGAATGGCCAAGCAGAACCCAACTGAATCTTGATCTCTTCAGCCGTCCTTTCGCCAACTGCGACCGAGAACTCCTTCTTGAGGTATGAAATGATCGCCTCGTCCAACTCGTCACCGGCAACGCGCAGTGACTGAGCTGTCACGATTCCTCCGAGCGAGATGACCGCAACTTCAGTCGTTCCACCTCCAATGTCCACGATCATGTTTCCCGTCGGCTCGTGAATCGCCAAACCGGCACCGATCGCCGCCGCCATCGGCTCTTCGA
>JBJTGN010000008.1:0-7974 GCA_046093905.1 Actinomycetota bacterium | reverse complement strand
GTGTTGCGAAGTCCTCAGCAAGACGAAGCGGATTCCACTGCGGAACAACGTTGAACATTGCCCCCAATTTGATGTTGCGCGTCTGAGCAGCAATCCACGACGAGATGAGGAGGCCGTTCGGAATGACTTCGTACCCCTCGTACTGAAAATGGTGCTCAGTCGTCCAGAACGACTCGAATCCCAGTCGATCTGCCTCGATTGCAGAGTTGACGTAGTCGAGAGTGGCCTTCCACATTTCCTCATTGGAGAAGCGACGGTCGAGAGGAGCCGGTGGTCCTGATCCTGCATCGGACATCTCCACTCCGCCGAAAAAGAAAGCTCCGACTTTCATGTCTGCGACCTCCAAGATTGCTCCATCCGACAGTACCACCGACCTCCCGACTCAGTTCGGGGGGCTGGCCTCGAATGGGATCACTCTCTTTTCGACTGTCGTCATGGCCACGACATGTCCTCCTCGAACCGTTCGTCGTGTTGCAGATGCGGAGGCGATGGCTTCGCGAATGTTCGTCCCATCGATCGCGAGAAAATCTGCCGGTGCTCCGATCAGATCCTGAAGTGGATCTTCGAACTTGCGAGGATCGGTCGATACGACTCTCAGGGCATCACTTGGATCCACGTGTGAGGCAATCACGAGAAGAGAAGCTGTCTCGAGCGGGTCGAAACGTCCCACTGGGTTGAAAGGATCCTGAACGTTGTCTCCACCGGCCGCAACACTTACACCTTGTTCCAACAGCAGCTTCACTGGAGCAATTCCGCGGGGCATCGACTGAGGGTGATTCCAACCTTGCAGAAACAGATTGGTCTGTGGCAGTGCAATGACTGCTATCTGCGCTTCACGAAGAAGCCTTGCGATCGATACTTGCCTCTCCATCGACTGAACGGAGAGGCTGACGCAATGACTGGCTGTGACTCGTCGCAGACAACCACGCCTCACTACCTCTTGGGCCAACAACTCGATTGTCAGCATGTCGGGTTCCAGGCTCTCATCGACATGAAGGTCGACATCGAGAGCTGCTGCCTCTGCAGAGTCCAGGACATGGCTGATCATCCCCTGTGAATCAGCCTCGAGATGCGGACAGCCCCCGATGAGATCGATACCGAATTCGATCGCCTGATCGAGGGCTCGACGGTTTCCGCGACCGGCTGATCCAGCGAGCGGAGACTGCATCAATGCGACGATTTCGACGTCGACGAGCCCGAGGAATCTGTCACGTGCCGCCGATACAGCTCGAAGACTCCGGAATGTCGGATCGCTCTCACCGACATTGACGTGTGTGCGGACACTCGTGACTCCGCAATGGAGCATTCGTTCGAGAGCAGACTCCGCGCGCATCTGCATCTCTTCGAGACCGAGGACTCCAGATGCTTCTGCTTCGACCCATGCTTGGATGGCGCCCATCAAATCGCCCGTTCGATTGACGATACCGTCTGCGGTCAGGGCTTTGTCGAGATGCGCGTGGTGCTCACGCAATGACGGGACGAGAAGCATTCCGTCTAGATCTTCGACATGATCCTCTGGCAGTGAGTTGGAAGCACTCGCGACATCAGAACCTGTTCGCTGAGAAGCGATCGATCTGATGTCGACAATACGACCGTTCTCCACATCGATATCGACAAGTGTCGAAGCCCCCGGAAGCTGCGCAGATGTCAGACGAGTTCGGCGACTCTTTCCTTCGGTGAAGTTCTCCGAGAACGATTCAGGAGTCGGCACGATTGTCCGAGGCCCACTTGCCGACGACCCGATGAGCGAGCCAGCCAAAAACACCGAATACGGCAACACCGAGTGCACTGGAAACAATGACCGATGCAAGAAGTTGCTCCCCTTGCAGGCGCGCGGCGTAACGCTTGAGCAGTTGTCCGATTCCAACAGTGCCCTGCCCGAAATAGAAGTCTCCGACGATCGCGCCGATAACTGAAAGGCCAGCGGAAATACGGAGACCGGCAAAGATTGCTGGAAGTGCCGCCGGGAACATCAGTTTTCGGAGTCTCGTGAAACGACTGCTCGTATGGAGAGTGAAAAGGTCGTGCATTCCGCTGTCCGCAGACAACAGTCCGAAGAGTGTGTTCACGATGATGGGAAAGAGCGAAATGATCACACAGATGAAGACGCGTGGCATGAATCCGTATCCGAACCAGAATCCGATGAGCGGAACGATCGCAAGAATCGGAATGGCCTGCAGAACAACGGCATAGGGAAAGATCGCACGTTCGATGAACTTTGCCTGGCTCATCAGCACAGCGAGGACAAAGCCGAGGAGAATAGCGATGAGCAAACCCCAGAAGGCTGTCTTGCTCGTGGCCCACAGACCGTTCATCATTTCTGAGAAATTTTGACCATTGGCGAAACCGACAGACCACACCTCGTGCGGTGGTCGGAGCAAGAATCGACGATCTGGATCCAAGATCACGTAGCTGACGAAGTACCAAACACCGATGATCAGCGCACCCGTCACGATGGGCGGGAGCGCCACCCTGAGGGATCTCTTGACCGACGCTTTCGAACGTACACGCACTTCGCCCGACGTTTCCTCCGACGAATTCACACCCGACGAATTCATACGTGCGCTCAGCGAAGTGAGTGGCTGATTCGAGCAGACAGCTCAGCAAATGTGGGATCGAAACGAATGTCGGGATGACGAGGATACGGAAAGGGGATGTTGACAGAATCGAGAATTCGACCGGGGCGACTCGACATCACGAGCACTCGTGTGGACAGAAAAACCGCCTCCGAGATCGAGTGCGTGATGAAGAGACCGGCGAACTGCTGCTGCGTGAACAGTTTGAGTGTCTCCTCGTTCAGGCGCTCGCGCGTGATTTCATCGACGGCGCCGAATGGCTCATCGAAAAGAAAGACCGGCGGCTTCATCGTCAATGCACGCGCAAGAGAAGCCCGCATCTTCATGCCGCCGGACAACGCCTTCGGAAAATGCTCCTCGAATCCGGCCAGGCCGACAAGGTCGATCGCTTCACGAACTCGCTGCCATCTCTCCCCCTTCGAAATGCCGTGCAATTCAGCGAGAAGTTCCACATTTCCCCGAACGGTCCGCCACGGAAGGAGTGTGGCGTCTTGGAAGACGTACCCGAGTCCCGCTGGATCCACATCGACAGTGCCAGACGTCGCTTCGAGAAGACCTGATGCGATCCTCAGCAATGTCGATTTTCCGCATCCCGAGGGACCGACAATGGTGACGAACTCTCCGCTATCCACAGTGAGCGACACGTCGTTCAGGGTGTGTGTGCCGTCCGGGAAGCGCATTGACACATTTCGAAACGACAGTGCCGTCACCTGTTCCTCACATCTCTCGTCGGATACCCGATCAGGTCGCCTCGAAATCCTAATCGGAGGATTTCGATGGGATTTGCCAGCGGTTGAATTTTTGTTACATCAGTGCGCGCCGAACAGAAACACGGTTCTCAACCATTCCCGCGCAGTAGTGTTCTGCCCCATCGGGCGCTCGCTCGGTATGGGCGAAGTCCGTTTTCAGCAGCAATTTGGGGAGGAATTCTGATGGGTCTGCATGCACGTGAAAGCTCGAAAGGAAAGATCGCGAGTCTCGGCTTTCTGGTCGCGCTCGTGGTCGTTTCTTGTGCGACGAACAATTCGAGTTCCTCATCGGGATCCAATGAAGTCTCGGGTGCCCTCTCCGGCATCTGCCCCGACACCATCGCCATTCAAACCGACTGGTTCCCAGAGTCAGAACATGGGGCTCTCTACCAGCTCATGGGCGACGATTACGTCGTCGATGTCGAAAAGAAGACTGTCAAGGGAAGCCTGATCGATGCGAGCGGAACCGACATGGGGGTCGACATCGAGATACGCACCGGCGGCCCGGCAATCGGTTACTCGCCGGTGACTTCCACCATGGCAACGGACTCCAGCATCACAATGGGCTACGTGCTCACTGATGATGCAGCATTCAACTACGACAAGATCGAGACTCTTGCGGTGGTTGCTCCTCTCGAAATCAATCCGCAAATCATCATGTGGGATCCTGAGACCTACCCCGATGTGAAGACAATTGCCGATCTCGGAGAAGCTGGAATTACGATCAATGCCTTCGGCGCCGCGTCGTTCCTGCAAGTCTTCATCGCCGAAGGAGTCGTGAGCGAGGAGCAGGTCGATGAGTCCTACGACGGTTCTCCTGCGCGTTTCATTGCTGAGGGCGGAAAGATCGCGCAGCAAGGTTTCGCTTCTGCCGAGCCGTATCAGTACAAGAACGAGTTCACCGAGTGGGGCAAGGACGTCGCATACCAGCTGATTCACGACGCTGGGTTCGAGATCTACGCAGCACCCCTTGCCATTCGCGCCGACGAAAAGGACGAATTGTCAGCCTGCTTGAGGAAGTTCGTACCTCTCGTCCAACAAGCAGCCATCGATTTCATTGACAATGGGTCACGCGCGGTGGCCATCATTCTCGACACAGTCGAGAAGTTCGATGATTTCTGGGTCTACGGCGAAGGCGTCGCCAATTACTCCATCGCAACGATGAAGGAGTTGGGGCTGGTCGGGAATGGTCAGGATTCGACGCTGGGCAACTTCGATTTCGATCGAGCCAACCGAGCTCTCGACAAAATGCGTGCAGCTGGCCTCGACATTCCATCGGATCTCACGGCCGAAGACCTGTACACGAACGAGTTCATCGACATGACCATCGGAATGGAATAGTTCGCTCCTTCCGACGGCAGTGACGTGAAACGCGAGAAGAGCAATCGATTCTTGGTTTACCACCGAGAAGGGTCTTCAACTCAGGAGCGAATCGAATAGCGGGCGATCTCGGAGAGCGCTTCACAGAATCGTGAGACTGCGCCCTCGTATGCACGAGATCCGAAATCGGCGTCGGCTCCCTGCGGATCTCCGATCACTCCCGATTCATCGAAGTCGTTGCTGAGCCAGCCGAAGTGCACTGTGCCCCCGAAGCGCAAATGGTCATTGCCAAGCAGCTCCTCAGGAATCGCTCGTTTCGCCAGTGACATGTCGACGAGGTCTGGGCGGATGTGAAGCATCAAAGATGTCTCGTCGTGCCCACCGTGCACGCCCATTCCAAGTTCTCCCGCGTGCGAGTGACCACCCTGGTCCACGGGAACCGAGGGGTGCGTCAGAAAAGTCATGAGTCCGTGTTTCAAGCGGATTTCACGATTCATCATCGAGACCAGCGAACTGTTCCCGCCATGACCGTTGAAGAAGACGAGCTTGCGACAACGAGTTGCAGCAATGCTCCGTGCGATGTCGTCGAGAATCGCCTGCAACGTGCTTGCGGACATCCAGATGGTTCCCGGACTCCATGCATGCTCATTGCTCTTGGTGAAAGCAAGCGAGGGAAGGAGCCACACATCGAGACCTTCAGCCACGCATCGTCTCACCGATTCTTGGGCAATTGCCTCAGCAATGATCAGATCTGCCGAAAGTGGCAAGTGCGGACCGTGCTGCTCGATTGCCCCGAGAGGCTGCACAAGGATCGACTGCGGACCGATTCGCGCCTGAAACTCCGCAGCGGACAACTGCGCGATCTCTCTGGTCTCCTTCACGAATCAGAATCTACTGGCGGGACCTCAGCCTGGACTCGAGCTCCGCACAGCGCTACCTCGATCAGAATTGTCCAGAGGGAAACTGTCCCGTCCGAGGTCGGGCAAGATCAAGCGTCACGAACACCGGAGCGATCGACAACGGGCTCCTTGTCGCTCCACGGGAAGTTGATCCACAAATCTGTTTTCTTCCACGCGTAGTCCGCACGCACCACCGAGTGCGGCTTCTCGTACAGAACTGCCGTACGGACCTCTCCTACCTTGCCCTCACAGAATTGTTGAACACTGCGCAAGGTGTGTCCGGTGTCGGCAACATCGTCCGCAATGAGAATCTTGGCATCGGCTAGATCGACGAAATCCGGAGCCGGAGGAAGGATCCGCGGAACCTCGAGGCGCTCGTCGACTCCGGTGTAGAACTCGACGTTCATCGTGTAGACGTTCTTGACGGCGAGGGCGTACCCGAGAGCACCTCCGATCAGAAGTCCACCTCGCGCAATCGCAAGAACCATGTCCGGTTCGTACCCATCTTCGGCAACCATCTGAGCCAATGTGCGCGATGCCACGCCGAACAATTCCCACGTCATGATCTCTCGGGCCTGGGACATACCTCGAATGTAGACGATGCACTCCCGAAGTGGACCATCACCTCTCGAGAAAGGACGGGCACCGGTCCGAAGCGCGACGTCAGATCACGGTGATGTGACGAAGACTCTCATCGGGCTCGGGGAGTTGCGGAGCCATCTCTTCGAGGATCTCGAGCAGGATTCGCGCAAAGATCAGATCACGCCCCCACTTCACGTCGGCAGGAACGATGAACCAAGGTGCGTGAGACAGTGAGGTCTCCTCGAGGAGATCTTCGTACGCCTCCTGGTACAGCGGCCAGATGGCGCGATCCGTGAGATCACTCGGGTTGTGTTTCCAACCACTTTCGGGATTCTCCACTCGCTTCTGGAGGCGCTGTCGCTGAACATCGTGCGACACGTGCAGATAGAACTTTGCCACGCGGGTTCCTTCGTCGACCAACAATCTCTCGAAGTCACGAATGTGTCGATACCTCCGTCTCCAGACCTCTTCATCCACCAGGTTCTTCACTCTCGGCACGAGAATGTCCTCGTAATGGCTCCTGTTCCAGACGCCGACTTCTCCGCGAGCTGGCACGCGAGCATGACATCGCCAGAGATAGTCGTGTTCGGTCTCGTCACCTGCGGGTACCTTGAAATTCGTGACACGAACACCCGCTGGGTTCAGTCCACTCATCACGTGACGAACGAGTCCGTCCTTGCCTGATGCATCGCGCCCTTGGATCACGACGAGGAGGGAACGACGAGCTTCGGCCATCAGCCGGTGCTGAAGGAACGAGATCTTTCCAACTCTTTGGGTGAGTTGAGATTTGGCATCATCCTTCTCGAGATCGAGCGTGTCCTCAGTTCGAAGTGACATGAGGTCGGTGCGCTTGCCCTCGGGAACCAGAAACCGACGAGAAAAGTTGTCACCCATGAATTCGTCCTGTCGCTCGCCCAGTTCACTTAGGGTCTTTGATCTCCATTGGTTCCAACGACCCTAATACTCATGAAGACGCGCTCTCAGCGTTCGTCGAGGGCTCTGTCGTCGTCGGAGCCACTACTCCGTCGACCGGTACTCCTTCGAGGGGACGACATACGGGCAATGCCGACAACCGCTTTCGCAGCAGTATCCCCGATCAGCGAGAAAATGCGCGGTGAACACGCTGAGTGCTGAGACTGGATCGCGATACGAGGGTCTCTTCTCATTCATCGCCACGTCGTGGCGACGAATGATCTCTTCGAACAGTGGATTGCTTGGCGAAAGCCTCTGTGGAAGCGGAACGTGAATACCATCGATCCGCAGCGGAACTCGTTTCACCTCGACAACGAGTTCGAGAAGTGTCCAGTGAGGGTCACGGTGTCGTTCCGGCATGCACATGCGAGAGCGACCCTCGAGAGCGAAAAGATCCTCGGTCCGGACACTTTGACAGCGCACCACATACGACTATCCTACGTGTACTTCTGTGAAGGGGGTCACACGCGTGGTCTCGTCGGAGCGGGAGGACACATCAACTGTGACGCGGACTTCCGATTCACAGGTCAAACATCGCCGAGCTCGTCTCGGCTGACAAGGGGGAAAATAGTGAAATCGATGCGACAGTCCAGGCGTCGTCCTGGCGTCCTCCTCTGCGCAATGACAGTGAGTTTCGGGCTCATCGTCGCTGCCTGCGGCAGTGGCGACGGCGGAGGCACGACGGACTCGACAGCTACCGACGAATCCACTCCAACCGAGAACACCGAAGTCAACGACACGCTGACAGCGGTGACACCAGGCGGAGATCTGGTCATGGCTGTCGAAGCCGACACATCCTCACCATGGCGTCCATCGGAGATGGTGTGCGCCATCTCCTGTCACATGGTCGCCCGGTCGGTGTACGACACCTTGATG
>JBJTGN010000007.1:0-2799 GCA_046093905.1 Actinomycetota bacterium | reverse complement strand
AGTCGAAGCTGCCCACGACGGTTCCTTCGGGACCCTGATCGCTCTCAAGTGCTCACAGGTGACGCGAGTCCCTCTGCGGGAGGTCGTCGGCGGCACCCGTCATGTAGATCTCGATCTGTTCGAGCAGATTCGCACAGCCTTCTTCGGCTGAGAATCGATGAATCAACTCGAGGTAGGGGGCTCGATGATTCCTGGGAAATTGGGCTGGCTGGTCGCGGCGAAACCCGGAAAGTCGAACGGTGTCAGCGGTCGGTCGATGAGAGTGCCATCGGCACGCGGCCACGAAATCTGACGACCGTCCACCAAGATGCGAACCTGAACGGTTTTTGGGCGCTCACACAGCGTCCACACGATTTGCGCCAGCGCATCGACGAGGTTGTCACCGAGAGCCGTTGTCAGTTCCTCCGAGAGATCCACTTGGACCGTTCCTTGGCCGAACTGTGGTTCGCTGATCACGATGAGTCCTGCAGGAATGCTGGACTTGAGTCCACTGCCGGCCTCGCTGCTCGTCGGACCTTCGAACAGCACATCGAGAATTGCTGCGTAGGGCTGGGAGTTCTCGTCGATATCGCGCTTGACGGTAGTCAATTTTGCTGAGCCTTGTTCTTCAGCTCGACTGTCGATGAGATAGATCCGCTCCACTCCCGAGGACGATCCTTGGGGGAGTTCGTCGAATCTGTCCCAGTCGGACCATGTTCGCGGAGAGTCTTCGGCTCCGATCGAGCAACTGCTCAAGAGCACTGCCGAGCACATGAACGCCGAGACTCTTCTTCTGCCTCCAATGAAGCGCCGCAGTCTCGGGGCATCGAATACGTCGAGTGAGCGACTCATAGGTTCACCGTCGGAAGTTCGAGGACGAAACACGCACCTTTTTGACCATCAGGACGATCTTCGACCCAGACGCGACCTTGGTGCAATTTCACATGCTCGACCACGAGAGAGAGGCCGAGACCGGCGCCTTCGGATCCGCTGCGCCGACCTGCAGAGGCTCCGCGTGCAAACCTTTCGAAGATGAGTTCGCGCTCGTCTGGTGCGACACCAGGACCATGATCCTCGACAGAAATCCTGACACTGGGGGAGATCGGGCTTTCCTTCGGAACGGACACTGTGATGTCCAAGTCGCCTCCGCCGTAAGCAAGACCGTTGTCGATGAAGTTTGCAATGACTCGGGCCAAACGGCGACGGTCACCGCGTACCAACAATTCCTCGGCTTCCGGCTCGATGGTCAAGCGAGTTTCCGGCGCACTGCTGATGGCAATCGCCTGGCGAACGAACTCGGCGACACCAAATTCCTCGAAATCGAGTCGGATCGCACCAGCATCGAATCTCGAGATTTCGAGGAGATCTTCGACGAGGACTTGGAAGCGGTGGACGTCGGCAACCAGGAGATCGAGAGCAGTCTGTGCACGCTCGGGCATCTCGGCTCGTCGCGACTGCATCACTTCGACTGATGTCGTCATCGTCATCAGGGGTGAGCGCAACTCGTGACTGACATCGGATGTGAAACGATTGTCGCGCTCGATGCGTGTTTGAAGTGCGCGCGCCATCTCGTTGAACGATGTGGTGATCATCTCCAGGTCGGGATCATCGGTGGACTCCATACGCGTGTCCAGTCGACCGCTTGCGATGGCCTGCGCAGCGCGACTCGCAGCAGTGAGCGGACGTACGGCACGGGACGCTGAAACGATTCCGAGGAGGATGCCGAGGAGTGTCGTGGCAGCAGTCGCGATGAAGAGAATTCGACTGATGCTCTCTAGAGTCGAGCGAACGTCTTCCAGGCGTGCCAATTCGAGGTAGACGGCACTCTGAGGGGCGCCATTGGTCTGGAAGCGAAGGGGGAATCCCATAGCCAGGTAGAGACCACCTTCGATTTCGACACGCATGAATTGGGGAAGATCGGTTCTCAGAATCTCATCGGCGAGTTGCTGGGGGGCTGGATTCTCGGCGAATTGTGTCGCCACGGGTCGCCATTCCCCGTCGATGATGAGCCCGGATTGTCGCAACGCGTTGTTCTGCATCTCGGTTTCTGCATTTGCGACACTCGTCTGAATCCACCTGTTGACTTCTTTCGCATTCGGCGAAGCAGAGTCGAGAGCCAGAGCTTCGCGCTCTTCGACAACGCTCGACCGGGTGAGGTTGTAGGTCGAAATCGCGAGGAAGGCCGACAGGGTGAGGCTTCCGAGACCGAATGTCAAGAGAATGCGGGCTCTCAGTCCGAATCGACCACGACGGCGACGGCTGTCGGACTGCGTGTCGGGCAGGACCACTCCACGCGGATCGAGTGGCGGCTTGAGTGAGAAGCCGGAAGCGGGTCGTTGTGCTGCAGGCAAGGTTGGTCAGCCTTGGAGCCGATAGCCAAGACCTCGCACGGTGACGACGTGACGAGGATTTGCTGCGTCCTCTTCGACCTTGGTGCGCAATCTGCGGACATGAACGTCGACGAGTCGTCCATCGCCGAAATAGCCGTAGCCCCAAACTTGATCGAGCAGCTGCTCTCTGCTCAGTACCTTTCCGGGATTCTGAGCCAACTCACAGATGAGGCGGAACTCAGTCTTGGTGAGGTGGACCTCCTCGCCGCTCTTGAGAACCTTCCCCTCATCGGGCAGGACCTCGAGTTCTCCGAAGGTGAGACTGGGTTGGCTCGGATTCGCCGGGCGGGCCCGGCGCAAGAGTGCACGACTGCGCGCGGAGAGCTCCTAGGGCGCGACGGGCTTGGGCCGGTAGGCCGCCGCTCCGGCCGCGAGTCCCGCAACAACAGCGTGTGTCTCGGCGCGCGCCGTGACCAGGACGAGCGGCACG
>JBJTGN010000006.1:0-1822 GCA_046093905.1 Actinomycetota bacterium | reverse complement strand
GATCCCCAGTCCAATCCCCAAACGACCGGGGTGAACCGGGGCAGTATCCTTGAGCCTCGCGCCCCTATAGCTCAGTTGGTAGAGCTACGGACTTTTAATCCGCAGGTCCTAGGTTCGAGTCCTAGTGGGGGCACTCACCGGTTGTATTACTTCGGTTGATACCTGCCATTTCGTCTTCGGCTGATGCTTGACAGCTACTTCGGCTGATCCTTGACAGTTGTTTCGGCTGATCCTTGACACTCCCGTTTGTGAGGGAGACCAGTGTGGCGGAGCAGAGGTATGAGGCGGTTTTGGCGGTCATCAGTGATGGGCTGTCGACTTCGCAGGTGCTCGGCAGGTGTCGCGGCAGACGGTGCATGCCTGGCTTGCCCGGTATGAGGCCGAGGGCCTGGAGGGGCTGACGGATCGGTCGCATCGGACGGGTCGGTGTCCGCATCAGATGCCGGCGGCGGTGGAGGCGGCGGTGCCGCGCAGTCCGACCACCACCGGCAAGATCGAGCGGCTGCACCGCAGCATGCGGGCGGAGTTCCGGGCCGTGGCAAAGCATTTCACCTCGGCGGGGCCCGTTGTGATGTCCACATTGATGGGGATCTATTGCGGTTCGCTCTGAACAGGGGCACTCACCGGTTGTATTACTTCGGTTGATACCTGCCATTTCGTCTTCGGCTGATGCCTGAGAGTTGTTTCGGATCATGCTTGACAACTTGTTCCATTAGCTGTGAGGGCAGATCGGGGGCGGCACCCTATCGTCTCACGCGGCCGACTGACACCCCGACACCGGCACTTCAGACACGTCAATTCCCAGGCCTGCAAACCCAACCTGACCTGTTATCAGCCGCTCTTGACACAGAGGGGCGTCACTCACCGTCCATGAGGGAGATCAGCGAGGCGGAGCAGAGGTATCAGGCCGTTTTGGCGGTCAGGGTGATGGGCTGTCGATTCACGTGCCGGTTCACGTGTCGGTTCACGGGGGGTGTTCAGTAGACAGATCCAGAATGTCACTACTTTATAAATCGCCTGTGGGAGGGCACAAAGACATGCCGAACGCGAAACTGCCCCTACAGACCTAGGTATGACATCAACTCGTCAGAGCAACCCACGTCTTCCTCGCATAGCGTTCGACACCTGTCTGCGTTTGTTTCGCACCACGGCGTCTCGCCAGCGGCAGTCGCGTTCACAAAGTCTTTGCTGAGCCTTATCGCTGTGACTCGTTTTGCCTTGTCTTGTGCACCTTCGGGTGAAGTCACCGAATTGCCGGGATGTCCTGAGGCTGCGCTCGGAGCACTGCAGTTCAGGTCGACCTGAATTGTGCGGGTTGTGCTATTCGTTCGGGACCCCGTGATGATGCACTCTTCGGTTGGCAGATACTCCCCAATCCGAGACGTGATCCTCAGATTGACACTGCGGCCATCCAGCCGATCAGACAATTGTTGGTAGGTCATGCCCTCGTACTCGTTAACGGCGCCTGCCACACCCGGGCTAGTAGCCGTCACGGCGATGACGGCGCTGCATAGCGCGCCGATACCTCGACTCGCCCAGGACTTCTTCACAGTAAAAGCTTCTTTCCGAGTGTAGACCTGTCCAAATCATACCGCGCCCCGTCAAGACCGCACCAAGCCGCAGAAACATCGTCGCCGCCCCCACCAAACTTGAATGTCACCGCCCGACACAGATATATTGATGCAACCACGAGGTACAGATACCGGAGGACCCATGTCCCAGGAGTTGAGCAATCTCGAACTGCTGCGCGAGCTCGAGCCCGTCGCCGAGAAGCTGATCAACCGCCACATGTCGATGACCAAGGAGTGGAACCCCCACGACT
>JBJTGN010000005.1:0-5381 GCA_046093905.1 Actinomycetota bacterium | reverse complement strand
GTACCTGTTCGGTTCGTCGGGACCGAGGACGTTCATGAACCAATGGTCCACACCCCACCCAGCTACTGAGCCATCGAACTCGCGAAGAAATCGAAGGAGAGCTGACGTCTCGAAGACCGGAGTGTTCTCCTCGATGAAATTCGTGAAGTGATGTGACCAGTAGGGACGATAGGCGAGGGCTCGATACGAGACTCTGCCAGTTCGCAGGTGAGCGGGGGTCAGGATCCACGCATCGAACTCGCGTCGCCGACGAAAGAGCAATTCGATCTTCTCGGGTGACAGGTCGACATCGTCATCGGCAACGAAGACAGATTCGTACGACTCGAGAAGAATCTTCCCTTGACGCCACAAACTGTGAAGATTCTGAAATTTGCCACCCTTGATCTCGAAGAATGCATCGGCCTTCTCTCGTAGTTGGCGAGCAACTTCGTCATCGGTTCCGTACCAGGCGATGATGACGTCGACGGCTTGGATGCGTCCCAAGTCCTTGTGTAGTCGATGGTGGTTGCCGGCGGAGACGAAGAGGGCGTGACGGCTCGGAGCAATTTCGCGAGTCATGGGTATCGGAGGTTCTTCGTGATGGGCCCTCGGAGATCGGGACCCAGTTCGAGATCTAGGAGAGCGGTTCGATCATCACGAGAGGGATCTCGCGCTCTGTACGTCGCTGGTAGGACGCATAGTTCGAGTATGCCGCAGTGATCTGTGGCCAAAGGCGCTCGCGCTCTGCAGCAGTTGCAATACGAGCGTTGGCTCGCTGACTGGCGCCCGGTCCGGTCTCGATGGTGACCGATGGGTTGTCGCGAAGATTCAAGAACCAGGCGGGATGATCGTCGTCACCTCCTTTGGATGCCACGACGATCCATGTGTTCCCTTCTTGGACAGGAGAAGTGAGCATCACCGATCGGGGCTCTCCTGAGCGTCGTCCGGTGGTGGTCAACCTGATGACCGGCATCCCCCCGGCTTTCCACCCGATCTTGTTGCCCGTCAAGGCGATGATCCCGCGGTGGATGGCGTTCATTGATTTGAGGACGAGAGCACTGGGCATGGCTCCGACAGTACTGCGAGTCACCAGCCTTCGCCGCGGCGCCCTGCCTTCTTTGCCGCCGTCAATTTCTTTCCAGTGAGCCTTCTCTCGACGGAGCCCTTCGAGGGCTTTGTCTTGCGGCGAGGGGGAGCGGGTGGCGCAGCCGCATCATCGAGCAACATGACGAGTCGAGCTCTACAGGTCTGGCGATTTTGCCATTGACTCCGGCTGTCCTGGCTGACGACGACGATCGTCGGCCCGAGAGCGGATCGGACACGTTCGACGAGTTCCTGAGGGCCACTGACGTCAGCCGTTGTCACTGTCAGCGTCGCACGCGACGAAGTCTTGTTCACATGTTGACCGCCGGCCCCACTCGACCGAGAGAACGCCCAAATCAGGGAGCTCACAGGGACGATCAAACCCCGTTGGGTCTTGATATCGGAGTCGACGTCGATACGCGGGGACACCGACTCAACCTCGGCGATCGTTCGTGAGGTTCAGCTGCGAGGAACCTTGATCCACGGCAGGTCCTTGTCCACACGAGGTTCGCCGGGCAGACCCAGAACCTGCTCGCCGAGAATGTTGCGCATGATTTCGCTCGTGCCACCTTCGATTGAGTTCGCGCGTGAACGAAGGAACGAATGTCGAACGCCTCCATCAGAGCCATCGACGGAGAGATTCTCGGGGCGTCGGAAGGTGAAGTCGAAATCGATCATGCCGTGGGGACCGAGCAACTCGACTGCGAAACTTGTGACGTCCTTGTTGAAATCGGCGAGCATCAGTTTGGCAATCGATCCCTCGGGGCCTGGATTGCCGGCCTTCGCTGCTTCGGAAGCCCTCATGTTGGTCAGTCTGAGAGTCTCGCTGCGACACCACAACTGCATCAGACGATCACGACTCGCAGCGGGGGACGTTTGGGAGGCACCTTCTTTCCAAATGCGCAACACCTCATCGATCGGACCACGTCGACGAGCCGTTCCACCTCCGCCTCCTCCAATGGCGGTGCGCTCGTTCATCAACGTCGTCAGCGCCACTCGCCACCCTTCACCGACCTCGCCGATGCGATGGGCATCGGGAACTCTGGCATCGGTCATGTAGACCTCGTTGAACTCTGCTTCACCTGTGATCTGCCGAAGCGGCCGCACCTCGACTCCGAGGGCTCGCATGTCGAGAGCGAAGTAGGTCATGCCTTTGTGTTTGGGCTGGTCGGGATCTGTTCGCGCCACCAACATGCCCCAGTCACCGAGGTGTGCCAGGGTGTTCCAAACCTTCTGGCCATTGACGACCCATTCGTCACCGTCACGTACGGCGCGGGTACCGAGACCGGCAAAGTCGCTTCCCGCTCCCGGTTCACTGAACAACTGGCACCAGCGCTCCTCGCCGGTGAACATCGGACGTAGGAAGCGATTCTTGACGTCGTCCGAACCATGGGTCACGATCGTTGGCCCAGCGAGGGCCATGAAGAATGTGGAGGGATCTTGGGGCTGGGCACCAGCCGCTCGGAGTCGTTCCTCGACGAGTTTGTTCAGCTCGGGCCGGACACCCAAACCACCGAACCCGACAGGGAAGTGAACCCAAGCGAGCCCGAAGTCGTACCGGTGACCGCGAAAGGTCACATTGTCCATCGACTTCGGATCGTGTTGGGCGAGTAGGTCGTCGATTGCCTGTTCGACTGCTGACCGTGCAGAGTCCACCTGGCCAGTGGTTCGCGTCATCGTCATCGTCACACCCTTCGTGGTCGTGGTCGTGGTCATGGTCGTGGTCTGGTTCACGTTCGACGTGGTCACCGTCTACGGTGGAACCGCCTCATAACCGTAGTCGGATCGACCCGAGGGGAGTCACGGTCGATTCGCCTCGAGTTCCTGCCGAACAGCCTCGTGCACGATCACTCCCGATTCGACATTCACAGCCCCAACGAGTTCCGGGTGCTCGGCAACCGCAGCCGACCAGCCTCGTCCCAGGGACTGTACATAGGGGAGAGTGGCTGCTGTCAGCGCAGCTGTCGAAGTTCGAGGGACTGCAGCAGGCATGTTCGGAGTTGCCGACACTCGCACATGACCCATCGAGCGGGCCGGATCGGCATGGGTGGTCGACTGAACGCCTTCGACGCACCCTCCTTGATCGATGGCGATGTCGACGATGACCGAGCCTTCGGGCATCAGAGACAAAGTCTGTGCAGTGATGACTGTCGGTGCGCGGTGTCCCGGCGAGAGAACGGCGCCGATCATGATTTCTGCAGTTGGAGCGATCTCATCGATGACACCAGGAGCCGATTTCACTGCACGGGCTCCGTGTCCACAGAGTGCTGCGACCTCCTCGGCGCGGGCCAAGTCGAGATCGACGATGATCACGTCGGCTCCCATCCCTGCCGCTACCTGTGCTGCGTGACGCCCGGACACGCCGGCGCCGATCACGACGAAGGTCGACGGTTCGACGCCAGGGATTCCCCCGAGGAGCATCCCGCGTCCGCCGTTTCGTGCCTCGAGCAGTGACGCTGCGATTTGAGTTGCCAGACGTCCTGCAACTGCACTCATGGGCGCGAGCAACGGGAGTTGCCGGTCGACCTCGACGGATTCGTAAGCGATGGCGCGGCAGCCAGATTCTTGGAGGGCACGAGCCACCGCTGGAGCAGCGGCGAGATGCAGGTATGTGAAGAGTGTGTGATGCGCTCGGAAGAGATCGAACTCGGACTCCTGGGGCTCTTTCACATGGAGAAGCAGCGTCGCCTCATTGGCTACTGCACCAGGTGTTGGAGCGATACGCGCACCAGCAGAGGTGTATTCAACATCACGGAAACCAGATCCCAGGCCTGCACCGGCTTCTACGATCACCGTACGTCCATCGGATACAAGGGCGGCCACTCCGGCTGGAGTCATCGCCACTCGGCGTTCGTGCGGCTTGACCTCCTTGAGGACTCCGATGATCTGTGGCAAGTCCCAAGTTGCGGACATGTTGATTCCTCTTTCGCGTTCGAGAGCAGGCTGGTTGAAGACAACTTTGATGACAACAGGTGAAGAAGAAGTAGCAGTGGCAGGTCAGTCGATATTGCCAGTGGTGAATTGCAGCGCACCGCGTGCGTGCACTCGATCCATGAAGTCGGGAAGGTACGCATCTTCGGGATGAGCTCGCACCATTTCGTCGAGGACCACCGCATCGGCTCCGACCAGAATTCGCCAGGTTCCTTTGCGAACGCCGTCGAGGATCACAGCGGCTGCCTCTGCAGCCGTCATCGGGGCGTTGTCTCGGAATGCTTCTCCTTGGGCCTGAATGCCGATACGCAGGTCCTCATCGCTTGCTCCACTGACATCGAGACCTGCTCGTGTCAGCCGCTCGCGAACTTGGGCGATCTGCTCTTCGGTCATCTCCTTCGGATCGCTTCCGAGAAGTCGACGCGAATTGATCGCTATCGACGTTCCAATGTGGCCGGGCATGACGACAGAAGCTCGAAGATGGGGTGCGTTCATGCGAAAATCCGTGATCAAAGCCTCGGTGAATCCCTTGACGGCAAACTTTGCGGCACTGTAGGCGGTGTGGGGGATATTCGGACCAAGGGATGCCCAGAAGCCGTTTACGGAACTGGTGTTGATCACGTGTCCGGCAGGTGAGGCCAGCAGAAGGGGCATGAAAGCTCGAGTGTTGTAGTAGACGCCGTTCCAGCAGACGGAGAAAGTCTTGTCCCACTCCGCCCGGTCGGCATCGACGATGCTTCCGCCACCACCGATCCCGGCGTTATTGAACAACAGGTTGACGTGAGGACACCAGCGAGCCACCGCATCGCGGAAGGCGAGAACCTGGTCTTCGTCGGAAACATCGGCGACGTGCGTAAGGAGTCGGCCCGAGATCGTTGGGTCGTCACTCGCGCAGATTCCGGCCGTTTCGGAAAGGTTGTCCTCCATGACGTCACAGGTGGCGACGTCACAACCATCTGCGAGCAATTGCCGGACGAGTTCACGCCCCATGCCAGTTCCTCCGCCGGTGACGACTGCGACGCGTCCGTTGAATCCGTTCTCGAATCGCTGTTCCACCTTGGTTCGGCTCCTTCTCGCTTCGGCACTCGGTCGAGTTCCCTGCAAAACCGTAACCGATGCCCCGAGGAGGGGGACCAGCGGATCTGGAGGGTCGGGGGAAAGATATCTTCGCGAATGTCTCAAGTCGGGGGTCTGAACGACCGAAGGATTCTCCATGATGAGTCACGAGATATTCGAGTACGAATCCCAGCGCACTCCGCGACGCTCGCTGAAAATCGCTCCGTTCGTCGTGCTGGTCGCTTTGGCTGCGTATGCCACGGTCGTTATTGCCGCTTTGACGGCTCCTGGGTCAGCTGAGTCCGGAACGCCCGCTGGTGGGGGAATCCAGG
>JBJTGN010000004.1:0-8114 GCA_046093905.1 Actinomycetota bacterium | reverse complement strand
GGCATCGAGTCGCCGAGTGATGCTTCCTCCAGTGGCCTCCGTCTCGCGCACAGATTCGGTTCGGAGATTTTCGAGTTCGCTCTCGATTGCGAACTGCGCTTCGTCGGAGAGTTTGCGACCACCCGCAGCAAAGACCTTGATGCCGTTATCGGAGTACGGATTGTGCGATGCAGTGACGATGATCCCCGGAACCGACTCACGGGCGGAGACTGCCGCAATGGCCGGCGTTGGAAGCATTCCCAAGAGCTCGATATCCACGCCCTCGGCGGCAAGTCCGGCACTCAGAGCAGCTTCGAGAATCGGACCGGAGACACGAGGATCGTGAGCAATGAACATCCGTCGCTCGGGAAGGATTCGAGCAACGGCCCGACCGATCCGCAGAGCGAACTCCGGACTGAGGTCCGACAGGGCACGCGCCCGAACCCCATCCGTTCCAAATGCTGGATCGGCGTTGTCGAATCCGGACACGCGATCTGATCCGCCCCCGGGCACCAGCACCGTCAGCGCTTGGTGTACTGCGGTGCCTTTCGGGCCTTCTTGAGACCGTACTTCTTGCTCTCCTTGCGACGAGCGTCACGAGTCAGCAATCCCGCCTTCTTCAGCGTCGGCCGGAACTCGGGATCGATCTCGACGAGCGATCGTGCCACGCCCATGCGCATTGCGCCGGACTGACCGTTGACCCCACCACCGAAGATCGTTGCATCGACGTCGTACTGTTCGAGAGTGTTGGTGACACGAAGAGCTTCGACAGCCGCGTTGCGCTGTGTCGTCGTCGCAAAGTACTGGTCGAGCGGCTTGCCGTTGACCGTGACCTTTCCGGTTCCGGGTCGAACTCGCACGCGTGCAACGGCTTCCTTACGACGACCTGTGGTCTGAGTCAATGGCTTGGTCATGATCGTGAATACCTCAGTGAATTGGCTCAGCGAGCCTTGGCGTGGTCGACGGTGAGCACAGACGGATTCTGCGCGGTGTGCGGATGCTCCGGGCCTGCGTAGACCTTGAGTTTCTTGATCATCTGGCGTCCGAGCGGACCCTTCGGCAACATGCCACTTACCGTGCGACGAATCGCATCTGCCGGGCGACGCTGCAACAGATTTCCGTAGGTCTCGCTCTTCAATCCACCCGGATACCCCGAGTAGTTGTGAACCATGTGTGTGTCGGCCTTACCCGAAGTCAGAACGACCTTGTCGGCGTTGATCACGATCACGTGATCGCCGGTGTCCATGTGTGGCGCGAAAGTCGGCTTGTGCTTCCCACGCAGCACACGTGCGACCTCGGTCGACAGACGACCGAGAACGAGACCTTCGGCGTCGACGATGTGCCACTGTCGAGTGATCTCACTTGCCTTGGGCGAATACGTAGTCATGCTCACTTCTTTCACGAACGAATTGCGTGCCATCGGCCCGTTCACACAGAACACCTGGCGGAAGGGACTCGCAAATGATACGGGGATCCCCGCAGAAAATGACCGAAAACCCTCACTTGTCACCGAAATCCGCCATGGGCACGTCGACCCCATAGCCGACTTCCCACAAGGTCAGGCCCTGAGGCGGGGCAACCTGGCCGGCCCGGCGTCGATCCCGAGCCATGAGGACTTCACGCAGTGACCCAGCGGTGATCCGACCCGATCCGACGTCGACCAACGTCCCCACGATCGAGCGCACCATCTGATGGCAAAAAGCCGTGGCACGAACGTCGAACCACAGGAGCCGCTGGCCCTTGTGGCTGATTTCCTCGGTCCAATGGGCCTGCAACACCCGTCTGACCATGCTCGGGCTCCGAACTTCTCCGGTTTCGGTCACGACATCGGGAGGTCGGCGGCAGAACGACGAGAAATCGTGTTCGCCGATCAAGGGATCACATGCCAATCTCATGAGGGAGAGATCCAAGGGGGTTGCGACCCACCAGGACGTGTCGTCGAGCAGAGGATCGGCAACAGGCTCGTTGAGAACCAGGTAGCGATAGTGACGCCACAGTGCGGAGAAGCGAGCGTCGAAATCCGGTCCGGCCCATTCAGCCGACCTGATGGCCACACCCGGGGCGCACATCTTGGTCAGACGACGAGGCAGATTCTCGAGGTCGATGGTCTCGGGAAGGTCC
Source organism: Actinomycetota bacterium (assembly GCA_046093905.1). Taxonomy (GTDB): domain Bacteria; phylum Actinomycetota; class Acidimicrobiia; order Acidimicrobiales; family Ilumatobacteraceae; genus Casp-actino8. The sequence continues at coordinate 6,014 of JBJTGN010000004.1, read as the reverse complement.
GCCGACACGACCTGTCCCCATGCATGGACCCCTGCATCCGTCCGCCCAGCTCCGGTGATCTCGACTGGCGCTCCCACGATCCGAGAAAGAGCCTGCGAGATGTCACCGGCAACCGTGCGAACTCCGGGATTGACCGCAAACCCGTGAAAGTGCGAGCCGTCGTACGCCACAAACAGACGAGCCCGCCTCACGGCGGGCCCATCAAAGGATTCGGAGACGACTCGTCTCGTCACACGAGTTCGATCCGAGCCATCGGGGCATTGTCACCCTGACGCGGACCCAGTTTGAGAATTCGGAGATACCCACCATTGCGATCCGCGTAACGCGGCGCCACGTCCGAGACGAGCTTGTGGGTCATTTCCTTGTCACCCAGGTAACCCTGGATCTGTCGGATTCGGTGGATGCTTGCTGCGTCACCATCGTTGGCCTTCTTGGCCTTGGTGATCAGCTTCTCGGCGATCGGACGCAATGCCTTGGCCTTGGCCTCGGTTGTCTCGATCGCTTCAGCAGCGATCAGCGACGCGGTCAGATTCGCCAACATGAGTTTCTGATGTTGGGAGCTACCCCCGAAATTACGGGCTCTGCGGGGTTTTGCGGGCATGTTCTCTTCCTTCGTGACGCATCGGCGCCTGGACTTGCATCCGTCGGCGTCGACTCAACATATCGTTCGTGTGCTCTTTCGATGCTGGGCTCAGCCGCGCAGTGACAAACCGCGCTCGTCCAACTTCTGCTTGACCTCATCGAGGCTCTTCTGTCCGAAGTTGGTGATATTGAGAAGGTCGTCCTCGGTCTTGCTCAGCAATTCACCGATGGTGTTGACCTGGGCTCGCTTCAAACAGTTACGCGGGCGCTCGGACAGATCGAGGTCCTCGATTGCAATGTCGAGATCCGGGCTGATCGCACTGCTCTGGATGACTTCTCCGAGTTCGAGACCCTTGGGCTCTTCGGAGAGACTGGCGATCAGATCGACGAGTGAACGCAGCGTCGCACCAGCCGAAGCAAGCGCATCACGAGGGGTGATGGTTCCGTCGGTCTCGATGTCGAGAACGAGCTTGTCGTAGTTGGTCGACTGCTCGACACGCGTCGGCTGGACGTCGAACATCACGCGGCGCACGGGCGAGTAGACCGCATCGATCGGAATGACTCCGATGGTTCGCGATCCGGAGTCCCGGTCGCTCGACATGTATCCCTTGCCCTGATCGACGGTCAGGTCGACGGCGAGGCGGCCCTTGCCGTTCACATGAGCAATCACGAGGTCCTTGTTCAGAATCTCGACCTCGGACGGGCACTGGATGTCACCTGCGGTGATCACTGCAGGACCGCGGACATCGACGCGGATCGTCACCGGTTCATCCGATTCCGACGTCAGAACGATGTCCTTCAAGTTCAAGATGATGTCCGTGACGTCCTCTGTCACTCCGGGAATCGTGTCGAACTCATGAAGAGCTTCGTCGAAACGCACCATTGTGATCGCTGCGCCGGGAATCGACGAGAGCAGCACACGGCGCAATGAGTTACCGATCGTATGACCGAAGCCGGGTTCGAGAGGTCCGATCGCAAAACTCTGGCGATTGGCGACTTGTTCTCCGATTGCTTCGACACTGGGGCGCTGGATGACGAGCATGTTTCACTTCCGTTCGTCGATGGGGATGGATTACTTCGAGTAGAGCTCGACGATGAGCTGTTCGCGCACGGGTACGTCGATGTGCTCACGTGTCGGTTCCGTGCGAACCGTCACCTGCTTGCCACCATCGCCAGCCTCGAGCCAGCCCACGACTGAGCGGTCGAGGGTGTCGATGTTGTGCTGAATCACGATCATGTTGCGAGCCTTTTCGGACAACGACACGACATCGCCAGGCTTGACTCGCGCACTTGGGATGTTGAGGCGCTTGCCGTTGACGAGCAGCAGACCATGGCTCACGAACTGGCGGGCCTGGGGTCGTGTATTGGCGAATCCGGCTCGGTAGACGACGTTGTCGAGACGCAACTCGAGAAGGCGCAGCAAGTTCTCACCGGTCGGTCCGGCCAGACGGTTGGCTTCTTCGTAGGTCTTGCGGAATTGGCGCTCGAGCACTCCGTAGATGTACTTCGCCTTCTGCTTCTCCTGGAGCTGTGCCAGGTATTCACTGCCTGCAGAGCGGCGACGAGTGCGACCGTGCTGACCAGGAGGAAATGGACGACGCTCGAGGGCTTTACGACCCTTTTCGTTGTCGAAGATGTTCGTGTTCAGGCGCCGCGACAAGCGGACCTTGGGGCCGGTGTAACGAGCCATGACTAGTTCCTCTTCCGCTTGGGCATCTTGCATCCGTTGTGCGGGATGGGGGTGACGTCCTTGATGCCAGTGACTTCGATTCCGGTGTTCTGCAACGAGCGGATCGCGGTGTCGCGACCAGAGCCCGGGCCCTTTGCATGAACTTCGACGCGTCGCATTCCCTGCTCGAACGCAGCCTTGGCTGCCTTTTCGGCAGCCATCTGCGCAGCGAACGGCGTGCTCTTGCGCGAGCCCTTGAAGCCCACGCCGCCGCCGGATGCCCACGCAAGGACGTTGCCTTCCGTGTCGGAGATGCTGACGATTGTGTTGTTGAACGAGCACTTGATGTGGCAGACACCAACACTGATGTTCTTACGCTCACGCTTGCGGGGACGACGTCCACCTGGCTTCGGCTTGGCCATGACTACTTCCTCACTGCCTTCTTCTTGTTCGCGACGGTCTTCTTGGGTCCCTTACGGGTGCGGGCATTGGTGTGCGTGCGCTGGCCGCGAACCGGCAGTCCCTTGCGATGGCGCACTCCTTGGAGGCAGCCGATCTCGATCTTGCGCTTGATGTCGGTCTGAACTTCGCGGCGCAGGTCACCTTCGACGGTGAGGTTCTGGTCGACCCAGACACGCAACTTGTTCACTTCTTCTTCTGTGAGATCTCGGACGCGCGTGTTCGCGACGATGCCGAGATCGGCGCACATCTTCTGCGCAGTCGGCTTACCGATGCCGTAGATATAGGTCAGGGAGATCTCCAAGCGCTTTTCGCGCGGGATGTCCACTCCGGAAATTCGGGCCATGATCTTTCCTTGCTCTCCTCAGCCTTGACGCTGCTTGTGACGCGGGTTCTCACAGATGACCATGACGCGACCGTGTCGACGGATCACCTTGCACTTCTCGCAAATTTTCTTGACACTCGGTTTGACCTTCATGAGATCTCTGTTTCCTGATCTGTTCTGCGCTCACTGATGTGGCGCAGTAGCTGCTACTTGTATCGATACGTGATACGACCTCGAGTGAGGTCGTAGGGAGTCAGTTCCACCTGAACCTTGTCGCCGGGAAGAATACGGATGTAGTTCATTCGCATCTTTCCGGAGATGTGCGCCAGAACCTTGTGGCCGTTCTCCAGTTCCACCCTGAACATCGCATTCGGCAGGGACTCGAGAATGGTGCCTTCCAACAAGATGGAATCGTCTTTGGGCTTGGCCAGAACAGTCTCCTTCAGGCGGGCGAATATTGAACACTGCATCGAACCACATGGAAGACATGCGACAGGCACAGCACCGGCTCGAGAGCCGAACGGCAATGCTACCGGGGTCCGAGACACCCTCCAATGGGCGAATCGGGGAAACTTGACGAGCTCTCGCGAGGGTCACTGACCCCTCCGAGCAGCATCGATGGCGGACCTCATTGCAGCGAAAACTGCGTCCGGCGAGTCCGTTCCATCGATTTCCACCAGGCGATTCTGGCGACTGTAGTAATCGAGCAAAGGGGCGGTCTGGGTCTCGTACAGATCCAGACGCCGGTTGACGCTTTCGGTGGTGTCGTCGTCCCGCTGGACGATGTCTCCACCGCAGGTGTCGCAGATCCACGGGCTCGGGTCCCGACCAGTCGAGACGTAGTTGCTCCCGCAATCCCGACAGACACGACGGGATGAGATTCGCTGGAGGACGAGTTCTCGGGGCACATGCAGGTCGATGACCGCTTGGACCGGGCGATCGGCCGCGATTCGGTCGAGAGCCTCGGCCTGGGCCACAGTTCGGGGAAATCCGTCGAGGATGTAGCCGCGAGTGCGAGCGTCGTCCTGTTCGAGCCTCTGACGCACGATCTCGATCATGATGTCGTCACCCACGAGTCCACCGGATTCGATGATCTGCTTGGCTGCTCGACCGATGTCGGACCCCTCTCGAACCGCAGCTCGCAAGATGTCACCAGTAGAAATGTGTGGAACGACGTAGTGCCGTGAGACGCGCAGGCACTGAGTGCCCTTCCCCGCCCCCTGGCGGCCCATGATGATCAGCCGAACGCCGGACACGCAGGGTCACTTCCGAGACGTTGAGCCGTGAGGCTTCGACGTCACTTGAGGAATCCCTCGTAGTTGCGCAACATCAACTGGCTGTCGACCTGTCGCATCAACTCGAGGGCCACACCGACGGCGATGAGCACGGTGGTTCCAGCAAACGGGAAGGATTGGACGTCGCCGACCCACAGCACGATGTACGGAAGGATGGCGATGAACGCAACGAACAGTGCGCCGGGAAGGGTGATGCGGTTGACCACCTTGCCGAGAAAACGCTCGGTCTGCGGTCCGGGTCGAATGCCCGGAATGAAGCCACCCTGACGACGAATCTGGTCGGCCTGGCGAACCGGATCGAAGGCAATCGAGTTGTAGAAGTAGGCGAATGCGATGATCAACAGGGCAAACAGGACGATGTACAGAAGACCCTGCGACGACACCAGATTGCGGTCGACCCACGTCGTGAGCGAACGCCTCCACCCGGTGTCACTGCCGATCACGTTCGTGAGAAGCACCGGTAGGAGCATCAGCGAACTGGCGAAAATGATCGGAATCACTCCGGCCTGGTTGACCTTCAACGGAATGTAGGTGCTCTGGCCGCCGTACATCCGACGACCGACGACTCGTTTGGCGAATTGCACGGGAATGCGCCTCTGCCCCAGTTCGACCCTGACGACAGCCACCAGAATTCCGATCGATATCGCCACCAGCACTCCGAAGACGACCCACTTCTTGCTCTGCAGAATCGAGTAATAGCTGAACGGCAACGAACTGACGATCGAAGCGAAGATCAGGATGCTCATTCCGTTTCCGATGCCCCGCTGGCTGATGATCTCGCCCATCCACATCAACAGGGCCGTTCCGGCAACAAGAGAAATGATGACCAGAAGTCCGCGTGGCCACATTCCATTCGGCAGAAGAACGATGTCCGGTGCAGTGGCCGAGGCCGTGAAGAACGCCGAGCCGCGTCCTTGGCCGAAAATGAACGTCAGACCGGCCGCCTGCAGAAGAGCAATAGCGATCGCGACGTACCGAGTCCACTGCGTGATCTTGCGCTGCCCAACGGCTCCTTCTTGTTGCCACTGTTCGAGCTTCGGGATCACGACAGTGAGCACCTGCATGATGATGCTTGCAGTGATGTACGGCATGATGCCGAGAGCAAAGATCGCAAACGAGGAGAAGGCTCCTCCGGAGAACAGGTTGAGGAACCCGAGAGCACCCTGTTCGCGGGCCGATTCACGCAGCTGCCGCACAGCTTGGTCGTCGATACCTGGCACACGAATATGCGCGCCGACTCGGTACAGCAGCACCATCATGACCGTGAACAGGATCTTTCCTCTCAGGTCCGGGACCTTGAAGATGTTCTTCACGTTCGAGATCACGATGTCTCCCCTTCGATGTTCGGCGTTTGCCTGTTCCGAGCGATGGCGCTGGAATCAGCGGTTGGTGAACTGGTTTCCCTTGGCTGCAGGACGAACCTTGTACGGCAACGGCAAGATGGTGACCGAACCGCCAGCAGCTTCGATTGCTGATCGTGCCGACTTCGATGCACCGTGCACCGACACGTCGACTTTGCGCTTGATTTCACCTCGGGCGAGGACCTTGACGAAGGCTCCCTTGTGAAGAACCCCGCGAGCAGCGAGAACCTCGGGGGTCACCGTGGACTCACCCAGCTCTTCGAGCGTGTCGAGGTTGACAGCCTGGTATTCGACGCGGAACGGGTTGTTGAATCCCTTCAGCT
>JBJTGN010000003.1:0-3568 GCA_046093905.1 Actinomycetota bacterium | reverse complement strand
CATATAGATTCAGTAAGGACATTGTTATTCGAGTAATCGGTGCAAAAAACGCCCTGGTCCCAATACTCGCTTCTCGTCGCAATTTCTGGTTCACCACTTGTTCGCACATTGCGACTAAAGAAGTTAATTGTCGCATTGCGGCTGACGCCATCATTCAAATCTGGAATGGTTCCATCAAGGGATGCCGATGGAATTGTGGTCCATGCTGCCCACAGAGTTGCCGACACTTTCGGTAAACTTTCACCGCTGAAAGCCTCCAATGCGATCGTTGGGTCGGCATCTCCAAGCATCGCCTCAAGAAATTTCAGATTGCCTAAAGAGCCCGAACCGTCAGGATCTTCCTCTCCGAGCTCATTGTTACTTGCGGCCCAGCGACCATTAAATGCAGCCAAGTCCACCGGCATTCCCGAAACTTCAAATGACGTCGGCTCAACTTCGGGTGTGTTGGAGAAGTAAAACCGAACTACCTTGACTGATTGACCGTCATGTTCAGTCGTGGTTGTTCTCATTGCAACAATATCAAAAGGTGCAATTGTTCTGCCGCGCGCCATTGTGCAACTCGCTACTTTGCTGTTCAGCGTGGACGGATTGTTGTCAGTGTCAAATGCAAAACATGCAACATTTGTTGGACCAGTTACGATGTCCATTTCCTGCTGAGAGTAAAACAGCATTCTGTTGTTGGCGGGAGCAAGTAACACATTTCCCAACGCCAATGGGTCAACACCTGTTGCGATACCTATGGTTCGGCTTCCCAATTGAGTTCCGAAATCAGCAGTATACGCAGGAGAGATAGTTATCCCCGCACCAGCGATGTTTCTTAAAACATCAATTGTAAAAGCTCCATCAAGACCAGTTTCAACACAACTCATTTTGGATATTTGAAAACCGTCCTCAGTGCTTGCAAGTGCAAAACTGAAGACCAATGCTCCCGACACTGGAGTACTTCCAACTTTTACTACTCCTGACGCAGTTCGTAAAACATCAGAAACTTCGTAATCCCAAGGTGAGATTTCACTTTCAACTTGACGAACCTGATCGCAACTATTTTCATCTTCGCTGAAGCTGAACGCTGGACTCAAACCCCGATAGTCTCCGCCTAGTTCAGGATTGTCAGAAGCCCAGGATTGCCCGGGAACCGCAAACACAATTACCGAAGCAGACATCACTGCAATAGAAAGCACATTCCGCGCTGCAATAGAAAGCACATTCCGCGAACTTCGCACTATCGTCCCTAGCATTTCCATCAGTCCCCCACAACTAATTCCCGTTGCCTTCACTGGCGTATACCTACATACAAAGGGATGTTACATGCTCAAGATCAAAACGCAAGGAGAGACATGAAATCTTCCATTCGTTTATCTCTTGCACTGCTGGTGTCAACCCTGGTGCTCCAGGTGCCAAAACCGGCCGAGGCGACAACAAACGTAAGCATCGGTAACGTCACTTTGGGAACCAAATCGGGTTCGCAACTTGGTCGCGACCCTCTAACCACCTACCCCATCCTCAACTACTGCGTCACCTTCAAAACAGATAGTCAAGCAATGGACTATGGCTTTGAGGTCATTGATTCCAATGGAGTCAGACCACCTTTTGGATCTGCCTTCTCATCACTTTTCCTCTTTGTTCCAGACCCTGATTGGAACTCCGGTTCAACTCTTGGGCCACGCACTGTTTGCAACAGTACGACGCTCGAAAACAACAAGAGCTACACCATTCGTGCATGGCTATCCAGCGGTAGCTACGCAACAAGAGGAACTTGGGCGCTACCACCTTCTTCTACTCCAACGTCAGCATCATATGTTTACACTCCGACAAACTTAACACCCACAACTATTCCCACAACATCCCCGACTAATTCATCTTCTGACCCAAATGAATTAACAAAGGAGTGCCCCCCTGCATTCCCCATAAGCATTGAGTCAAACGGTCAAGTCAGATGTTTGACCAAGGATCAATATTGCACATCAGATCAAAACGGTTTAGATGCTCAACCAAACATTCAGTGCGACGAAGCATCTGTGGCTACTTCCCCATCAATTGCTTCTCTATTAAGACCCAAGTGCACCGCAACTTTGATTTCTCGACAGGGTGGCCGAGCCTCAATTCAACTTTCGTCCAATGAATTAAAAAATACGAAAAATCGCTTTGATGTTCAACGAATTGGCACCTGGTTTATCATGGGTTCTACGACGTTCACACCAAGAGGAATAGCGGTTTTATCTACCCGCTCTTCAGTGATCAACACACCTGGCAGTTACACCATCCGTGCTGTAAGTAAAGGTAAAACTACGTGCGAAGGCGTACTTATTCTTCGAAAGAAGCTTGCACTGCGCGGACCAGCGCTTCCCGCGAAACCATAAGTTTTTGCTGATCTAAATCAAACTTCTCGACTTCACCTTTTGTCGTATCGACTTCGGATCAGAGGGTTGGGGGTTCGAGTCCCTCCGAGCGCGCCAACCCGCACCTAAACCAATCAGGGGCACAAACCATAAAGAATCTGTAGGCTTCCCAGAGATGGGTCACCGACGAAAGAAGTTAGCGGTACTCATAATTTCCTCATTTATTGTCCTGTCGTTTTCAGGCAGTGCCCACGGCGAAGACACAACCACCACGTCCTCAACGACCACCACGTCCTCAGTAAAGCAATTTACGGGGGGTAGTCTGGTTCTCCTTCAGTTGTCAGAGAATCAATTACAAGTTCGATTCATCTATTCGATTTCGGGTTCGGCTAGCGGCTGTATGCCGATCGGTCGATTTACCGAGTCATGGTCCCGATCTCCGACAGAGGGCCAGTTTAGTATCGGCGGTGGAGATACCTATACGAGTGGTACAGCAATTTTCCGGTGGGACGTGGGTGTATGTGGAAACTCCTGGGATTCGGGTGTCGTCTTCAATTTGTGGGGATTGGAGCCTTCGAAGACCTATACGGTGACGGTGTCTGGTGGCTATGCAGGGAATACTGTGTCCGCCTCGCGTTCAATCACAACTTTAGGTTCCGACTGGCAAACTTCTACAACGACCACGAATGTGTCAAGTGGAACTTCGACAACTGTGCAGAGCGGAATCTCTACTACTTCAACCACAATTGATCCACCTCTGTACATGGCTCAGATTGACTCCGAGAATCGCGTACTTCAAATCTGCGTGTGCTCCGAGTCATTCGTCAGAGCGAATCCGTCCCGATATCCAGGTACTTGGGTACCTGCTTGGATGGGCGTCGGTGGGAAGAACTACCCAAGTCCTGGAATGATTTACGACTGGAATACACAGAATTTCTTCTGGCCTCCAACTACAACGACGACAACCATCTCGTCAGGCTCAACGTCCACAATCCCAGCGTCCGGAACAACGGCCACGCTCGTACCACCCACCTCGGCCAGCACTACATCAGTTGCACCGGTTCCTCCAGGAGCAGGCGAAGCCGTGGTGGGTGGTACGAGCGTGGCAGTTGAGACGTCGGTTGACACAGACGCCGGATCAGCCACGCTCGTTGCTGGCGATGTCTCGGCGAAAATCACTGGTGGTCAGGCTCCCACTGCTAACGGCGATGCACCAGAGAATGCACTTG
>JBJTGN010000002.1:0-5463 GCA_046093905.1 Actinomycetota bacterium | reverse complement strand
GGTGGGAGATGTAGAGATACGAAGGGTGTCGAATTCGCTCCACGAGTGCCGGGGGCAATTGGTCATTGCGGGGAAACACGAACCAGGATCCGAAGAATGCCGGGTTGAACCACGGATCGCACAGGATCGAACCTTGGCGGGTTTCGACGAAGATGCCTGCATGGCCGATGGATGTGGCCCGCATGGACTCGATTCTCACGTGACCAAGGTACTTCAGTCGGGGAGCATCGACAGATGGACGTTGGTCACGGAATGGGAGGGTCCTTGTAGGTCACGCCCGCGCGAGCAACATTGTCGGTCCACTTCGTTCCGTCCCAGTAGCGGTACTCGAAGCGACGTGACGGATCCGGATACCAGTCGGCGGGGACGGCCGGGGTTGCCGTCTGTGCGGGAGCGCTCTGAGGCACTGCGACCTGAGCGGACTGAACTGAAGCCCAGCCCGTGGAATTGTCGGCACTCGACGCTGTGGATGTGGACGTCACCGCCGGTCTTGCCGACTGTGGACGAGACACGTACGCGATGAGTTCGGTGCCTGTGGAGACGATGTTGACCACGTTCCAGCCCTGAGTCGACAGAGTCGTGAGCTGCGTTGCGAGATCAGCGTGCTCGGCCGAGGACACCTTGAGCGACATGTACTCGTGCATGGCTGAAGTGTATCGGTGGTCATTCACCAGGGGTATTCGTGCCCTCGGTGGAAACGAGTCCGCGGGCACGAGCCTGTGACGACTCTCCGTCGAAGATGACTGTGCCGTCACGCAGTGCAATCGTGCGGTCTGTGGTGTCGACGAACGCCAGTTCATGTGTGGCAACGATGAGCGTCGCTCCTGCCTGATGACTCTCGTCGAACAATTCGAGGAGGGCTTCGCGCCCCTCTACATCGAGACCGACGAATGGCTCGTCGACGAGGAGCAGGTCGAATGGGCGGATCAGTCCGAGAGCAATTGCCGCCTTTTGACGCAGGCCTCGACTGAATCGGGCAGGCAGATCATCGGCTCGGTCGAAGAGTCCGAGTCGTCCGAGAAGATCGGATGCACGTTGTTCCCATCGATTCGTTCCGTGCAAGCGGGCGACGTACTCGAGGTGCTCCCACACCGACAGGTCGTCGTAGAACGTTGGCGTGTCGGCGAGAAAACTGAATCGTCGCCGCGCTTCGATCGAATCCGGTGACGAACCGAAAAGAGAGATACGCCCGTTGTCCGCGTCGAGAAGCCCGGCTGCGATTCTCAAGAAGGTTGTCTTGCCGGATCCGTTGTGTCCGATGAGAGCTACGCGTTCGCCCGTCGCGACGGAGAGCGAGAGGGGGTGAAGCGCCGGTCCGTCTCCATAGTCCTTGGAGATGTCGACTGCTCGCAGAGCGAGTTGATCGGTCATGAGTGTCCCTTCTGAAGAGAGCCGCGACTTTCGCTGATCGCCTGATCGAGAGACCGACGAATGTCGTCTCGCTTGAAAATCCATCCCGCAACGAGCCCAGTGCCGAGAACAACTGCAATTGCCGCGCGTAATGCAGCTGTTTCAGCTCGACCCGTGGTGCGTTCCAGCGATGCGAAGACGAAGGGCAGACCTCCAGCGATCGACAACGCGACGGGCCACAGGGACTTCACGATGCTGACAGTTCCGGCAACCTCTGGAGGCATCGTGTTCTGGCTGACGGTCGTCGCTGTCGGATCAGGGGCGCCGGACACGATGTTGACTGCGGCGCCGGCGAACGCAGCCATCACGGCGCTGAGCGAGCCGATGATTGAAACGAGCCACATGTCTCGTTCGACCACCACCGTCGTGGCGCAGATGACGAGTGCAAGTACCGGTGTCAATACCATGACCGGTGACGTCAGGCGAATGTGGATGAGTCCTCGCGGATGGGGATACGACGCCGTGCGATCGGCCTGGTCGATTTCTTGAGCGAGAGGCTCGAGTGCTTCGAGGGCAACCATGAAGAGAGCTGCTCCGACGATCACGATCGCAGGACTGGTGCCGTGATACGCAGCCGTCGCGGCCAGTCCGCTCACGATGCAGAGCAGAACGATTCGCACGATTCGGCTGAGCGGAAAGCGAGCGAGCCCGTTCACGGCGCGTTTCCACTCGGCACCGAAGAAATCGTTGCCGACTCGTTCGGAACGTCGCAGGACGAACCAAGGACGACTGCGACTTCGTTCTTCACTCAAGCGTCGACGAAGCAGAGTGACGGTTCGGAGATCTTGAACGGTGACCGCAAAACGCAACTGGCTGACCAGGGCCGATCGGCGAAGGAGGGCATCGACGGATTGCCGAGACGTGAGAGCGAGTCCTGCACACACGAGGACGATCGAGAGGGTTGGAAAGGTGAGAGCACTTCCTGCAATTCCGTGAAAGGCGAGTGCAAGGTCGCCATGTGTATCGGCGACACCAGGGATGTCGAGAGCGATACCGGTGCTCTCAGGTAGAGCACTGAGCAGTTGCCAGGAAACAATGGTGACGGCGAGAGTCGTCGCAATCCATCGCGGGACTCGCAATCCATGGGCTACGAGCGCGCTGCCGACGTACAGCGCTCCTGCCACGGCTCCCCAAACGCCTCCCCAGAAGACCCATTGCGGAGCGGTACCGGGAAGCCGACGTGCAGCGAGGTAGCCAGCGAGTGCTCCGATGATCGTTGTCGCGAACATCGAGGTACGCAATGTCTGCGCTGCGGGCCTGAGGAGAACCCGTCCCCGAGCGATCGGCGCCAAGAGAACGTGGCGAACGTCGGCCTCTTCGATGGCGAGTGGACCTCCGCGACTACCGGACCGCAATCCGATGCCGATAGCGAGGACAGCTGCGAGGCCGAGCCATGCGGGGCCATTGGCCCAAATGTCCGCTGCGGTCTGCGCGGACACTGGTTCATCGGGAACGAATCCCGAGATGAACATCGCTCCTCCGCCGAAGACGAATGCGGCCAGGTACACGCGATAGAGAGCTTCGAACCACTCCACGTTGGCAAGCCGTCGATGGCGACGAGCGCGTCGGAGGTCTCGCAACGCGGTCAGTCGATGGGCGCGCATTGCACGACGAAGACGTGTGTGGTCGACTTCGGATGTTCCGCTCTCGATGGGTCGACTTTCGTCCGACGACCATCCCGACCATGACGCAACGTAGAGCCGCGGTACGGGAAGACCGGCATGTTCGATGGCAACGATGTCGAGACACGCAGAGATACCCGAGCCACACGAGGCAATCACATCCACTGCGTCGTCGACGCCGATCTGTGCGAAATGCGATCGCAGGTCGGAGCGTTGGCGGAGTCTGCGTGTTTCAGGTGACAGCAGTTCCGTCCATGGTGCATTCACGGCACCGGGAATGTGGCCGGCTCGAGGATCGAGAGTTCCAGCGCCGAACGACGCACGACCCTCGAAACGTTCACGTGACCGTGCATCGAGAAGCACGACTCCCTTCGAAGCCGCACCTCGGCGTACGAGGTCGGTGAGCTCGTCATCAGAGATCAGACAATCATTCGGCCATGGTGAAGCGGTGAACATCGTGGACGATGGCTTCTTTGCGTTGCCGGCGTCGACGAGATCTGGATGCAGATCCGTCCACACCGGAAGGCCGCCATCGAGGAGAGACGCCTGTCGGCCGAGCATGCGAAGCATGACGACGAGTCGCGCAGCAGTCATTCCTCCGGTGTCGTCATAGGCGACGACCCACGTGTCGTCACCGATTCCTGCCCGGCCCATCGCTGCAGCAAAGTCCTCGGGATCCGGAAAGGGATGGCGTCCAGCGGTCGCTGGATGCTCGTGGCTGTCCGAGAGTTCTCGATCGACATCGATGAACACCGCATTGCGAATTCGCGATTCGGCGAAGGCAGTTCGAGGGTCACGTCCATCTGCGTACCACCGCACATCGGCGAAGACGATCGAACCAGACTGCATCAAGCCGTGAGCCTGCTCGGGAGTGACGACAGCGGGAACTTTGTTGTCGGACGCGATCAAGATTCCATCTTCCCACTTCCCGAGGGCATACTGACAGCAGTGAATACGGACCGCGTCGAGCTCTTCACGTCTCTTTTGGCACTCATCGCTCTCGGTGGTTCCGTGCTGTACGCCGTATTGGCTCGGTGGCCCATCGGTTCCTCGGAGCAGGGCCGGTCAGGTTTTTCCGAACTTCGTGTCGGCATTGTCGACGATGTTCGGCGCTTGAGTTTGTGGCTCGCCTGGGTCGTGGCCGCAGTTGCGACCGCGGGAAGTCTGTATTTCAGCGAAGTCGCGAACTACGTACCGTGCCAACTGTGTTGGTATCAGAGGATCGCGATGTATCCCTTGGCTGGGGTTCTCCTCGTGGCAGCTGTACGCAAGGATTGGTCCGCTCGCTGGTACTGCCTGCCGATGTTGATCACGGGTGTGGGAGTATCTGCGTATCACTACTTCATCGAATGGAAGCCAAGTTTCGGGGAGAGTGCATGTTCGGTCGGTCCGGCATGTACCGATATCTGGTTCCGCCGTCTCGGTTTCGTGACGTTGGCGTTCATGGCTCTCAGCGGGTTCATCGCAATCCTGTTGCTGTTGTTCGTCCAACCAAAGGGGACTCGACAGTCGTCGAGTTCTGAGACCTGATTGCATCGCTGAAGAATCGTTCACAGGAAAGGCTGAATCGTCATGACATCGAAGAAGAACTCCAACCGCAACAAGATCATTGTCGGGATCGTTGCTGTCGTGGTTGCCGCACTGGCAGTCGCATTGTTCGTCGGAGGTTCGGATGATTCGTCTTCGAACGGATCGAGTGGTTCAGCTTCGACGGATGAAGTTCCCGTTGATGGGTTGCCGAACGGTGAGGGTGTCTCGAATCAGCCGGTCGAAGTTGTGGGAACGTCTCTCGAGCCGTTCGCCTCTCCAAATGGGGATCCTGCAGTCGGTCAGCCGGCACCGACGCTCGACGGCAAGTCCTTCGATGGAACTCCCATCTCCATCACACCTGGCGATGGTCGTCAATACATGGTGGTCTTCCTGGCTCACTGGTGTCCGCACTGCAATGCCGAGATTCCCCGATTGATCAAATGGAAAGAAGCCGGCTCGGTTCCCGATGGCCTTCAGGTGATCGGTATCAGCACCTCGGTTGCCAGTGATCGCCCGAACTATCCGCCGTCGGAATGGATCCTTGCCACAGGTTGGCCGTGGCCGATCATCGCTGACTCCGAGGCGCTGGATGCTGCCAAAGCATTCGGTGTGACAGGCTTCCCGTTCTTCGCTGTCATCGATGGAGACGGAACGGTGAAGGTGCGAGTCTCCGGAGAAGTGGAGCCGGATGTTCTCGACCAGATTCTGGAATCAGCGCTCGGCTGACATCACCCCAACTGTCACGTCACGGTCCAATGTCCGATGGACGCGGTCGTGTCATCGACGAGGCAATTGAAGACAATTTGACTCTCGCGTACCTGGACACAGAAGCCGTTGTAGGTGATCGACTGACCTGAAGGCATCGTTGCCATCACGGGCGTCTCGTGGACCACGTGAAAAT
>JBJTGN010000001.1:0-9118 GCA_046093905.1 Actinomycetota bacterium | reverse complement strand
GTATCGACGTGTGAGCTGGGCCTCATGTTTGAGTTCGATGGAACGAACCTAGCCGCCCGGGTCTCCCCTTTAATGCATAAAAATCGATTCCAAGCATCGGTCAGAGTGACTGATATTCAGCAATACGTCCGTGGGTATCGGCGAATTTCTTGACTAGGGTTTGGTCCATGGTGAGGCGGTCGATGATCAAAGTTGTTGCCTTGTCTCTGGCTATTCCGCTCGCAGGAGTCGCCATCCCGGCGTACGCCGAAGGGGATGATCCCGTCGGCGTCTCGAGCGACACGACCACAACGACGACCACAGCACCCGTCGATGCATCCCAGGCCACCGTGCCTGCTGAGAGCACACAGCCCCCCGCCGATACCTCGCAACCCCCGGCACCGATCTCCGAGCCTTCAGCCGTCACGACGCAGCCTCCGGCTGACACGACTCTGCCACCGGCATCGAGTACGACGACCGAGGCTCCTACTGCAGTCATCACCACGCCTCCTGCACCTGAGGGCACAACAGACGTCATCGTCACCTACAAGCGTGGCGTCGATGTCGAAGACAAGGTCGAAGACCTCGCTCCCGTCGAAGTCGAACACGTCTACGAGAAGGTCCTCAACGGAGCAGCGCTCACCGTTACCACCTCGGAACTCGCAGAATTGAAGAGCGACCCGGCTGTTTTGCGAGTCGAGAAAAACACCCCGGTACAGGCAACGACTGCGTCGTGGGGACTGGATCGAATCGATCAGAGCTTCCTGCCGTTGTCGGGTACGTATGGTCCGCGACCCACGGGAAGTGGCGTGCGGGTGTACGTCATCGACACCGGGGTTGCTCCACACGCGGAATTTGGCGCACGTCGTGAAACTGGGGCCTCAGCCTTTGGGCCTGATGGGATCACCGACTGCAACGGTCACGGAACTCATGTGGCGGGCACGATCGCTGGTTCGAGTGTCGGTGTTGCACCTGGCGCAACCATCGTTCCCGTGCGCGTTCTCGACTGCGAAGGTGCTGGTTCGGTTGGTGCAACGATCGCTGGTCTCCAGTGGGCATACGACGACGCGAGCGCTCGAGGAGTGCGCGGCGTCATCAACCTGAGCCTCGGCGGACCTCTCAGCTACAGCCTCAACGAAGCCGTCAACACAGCCGTCAACCGTGGCATGACCGTTGTCGTTGCTGCAGGCAATCAGGGTACGAATGCCTGCAACACGTCACCGGCGAGTGCAGCGCTCGCGATCACTGTGGCGGCAACGGCCAGTGACGACTCACGTGCCTCGTTCTCGAACTTCGGATCGTGTGTCGACATCCACGCTCCGGGTGTGGGCATCAACTCGACGTGGCTCGGTGGCGGGTATGCGTCGTTGTCCGGTACCTCGATGGCCGCGCCGCACGTCGCTGGAGCCGTTGCCGTCCTGGCCGGTCAGCAGCCTGGCGCTTCGCCGGCATCGTTGACCTCGCAGATCGTTGCGAGGGCGACCTCGGGAGTGGTCAAGGGAATCACGAGTCGAGCGAATTCGGTGAACCGGATGCTGTGCGTTGCTCCGGAGTCGGCGTTGGCTTTGTCCACGACCTCGTTGCCCGTCGTCATGGCAAAGTCCTCGTTCTCCATTCCGTTGTCCGTATCGGGCGCCCCGGGACCGTACCGGTGGAGTGTCGTCGGGGGCAGCCTGCCGAGGGGTATCTCACTGTCGCAGAATGGTGTCCTCTCGGGGTCGTCACGAAGCGCGACCACTGTGGACTTCACCGTCAGCGTCACGACCAACTCATGCCAGAGCGCGAATCAATCGTTGAGCCTCCGAGTGGTGACACCGCTTGTGGTGTCCACCCGATCGATGCCGAAGGCCACGCTCAACTCGGCCTTCTCGACCACCCTCGCAGCCAGTGGCGGATCCGGCTCACGGTCATGGAGTCTCTCCGGGTCATTGCCGCCGGGTTTGACGTTGGCTCCGAACGGTCTCATCTCGGGCACGCCGACTGCGGGAGGCACCTACTCGTTCAGTTGCGTGGTGACTGACACCTACGGTTTTTTGGCTTCCAAGGGCTACTCGATCACGGTGAGCGTGCCGCGGGTGAGGACGTCCAGGAGCAGATAAGACCTCTCGGTCGTATCGGGCTGCGTGGAAGGCCACCATCTGGAGACGGTCGGACGGGGGACAGGTCTCCCGTGTCACGTGCGTGGGCTCTCTGTGCCGTGACTCTTTCGAGTGAATTGGGGACAATGATCGGGTGGGTTTGTCGGGGACGGTCGAGCGCGGCACGATTTTCGCGCTGATCGGCGGGTTTGTTGCCGCTCTCGTGACGCTCGCTCTCCCCGCCAATGCGGTGGGTCCGCAGGGGTATCTCCCCACTCAGGCGCTGCGCGTGATGGATACACGGGTCGACGAAGGTGGGCCAACCTTCGGACCTGAAGAACGGCGTCGACTCCACCTCATTTCCCATGTGCCCCGCGGCGCGATTTCGGTCGAGTTGAACATCACAGCTCTCGAGGCTTCGGACAACACCAACATCACGATCTGGCCCGCAGGTCAGGCCCGGCCCTTCACAACGTCGCTGAACGTCGGGCCCGATGCAGTGCGCTCCAACACGATCCTCGTCGACTTGGGTGAGTACTACGCACTCGACATGTACAACGAGGCGGGGTCTGTCGACGTCATCGTCGATGTCATCGGCTGGTTCTCGAGCGATTTCGTCGGGATGCGCCCGACACGCATGGTCGACACACGGTTCGGATTCGGGGCGTCGTTGGTTCAGGCAGGTATCGACCAGAACGTCGTGGTCGGCGGCCGATTCGGTGTGCCCGTCGATGCCAAGGCTGTCGCCATGAACGTCACGGCGATCGGTGCCACCGAGCCGACATCGCTGGTGTTCTGGCCAACAGCAGCCCCCAAGCCACTCGTGGGGATGGTGGCGGTTCCATCCGCGGGCATTCACGGTCAGTCGACCATCGTCGGTCTCGAACTCGGCGCGTTCAGCATGTCGGCCCTCGTCGGCCAAGTGAATGTCGTCATCGATGTCACCGGATGGTTCAGATCCGATGGCCTCTTCGTCGCCGTGCCGGCACAGCGCATTGTCGACACGAAGGTCGGTACATGCGGAATCGAACTCGGACCAGGGGAAACCCGAACGTTCCCTGTCACCGACGCTCCAGATGTGTTCGCCGTTGCTGTGAATCTTGGTGCTCTCGAGGCGAGTGAGAACACGTATCTCACCGTGTGGAGTGCGGGATCCCCGCAACCGTCGACGAGCAATCTCAACGTCATGCCCGGAGTTGGTTCGGTCGGAGCAGTGGTGATCACTGAACTCGGCACCGGCGGACAGATCTCGGTGTCCAACGCTGCGGGCAAGGTGCACGTCACGCTCGATGTGATCGGCGTGTTCGCGGGAACGACACCTGTGGGCGAGCGCACTCCGTGTCCGATGCCTGCACCGCCGCCTCCCCCTCCTGCCGCTGATGCTGGTGGCGGCGCTGAAGAAACCGAGACAACGACCACCACGAAGCCGCCAGTGTCGTGGCAGACATCGATGCTGAATGCGATCAACCGTGAACGTCAAGCAGCGGGACTGTCGCCCGTCACGACGTGTGGGGCGCTCGGTCGTACTGCGCAGGCCTATGCCGATGTCCTGATCGGCACGCGCGATATCAGCCACACCGGACCGAACGGATCGACCTTGCAGACACGAGTCGCAGCATCCGGGTACGTCGGATGGACGAACATCGGCGAGAACTTGGCAGCGGGCCAGGGCACCGTGGACGAAGTGATGACTGCGTGGCTCGGCTCGAGTGGGCACCGAGCAAACATCTTGAAGCCCGAGTTCACGCACGTCGGATTCGGGCGCACCAAGGGTCTCTACAAGGACAACACCGTCGAATCGTGGTTCTGGGTTCAGAACTTCGGTGCCGGCGGTATTTGCTGATCACCAGCGCCCACGGGTGATCGTTCAGTCGCGGATGCGATCCCACTCACTCGGACTTCGCCCGAGCTTCTCGAGTCGCCTGACGACCGACAACGGTGCCCCGATGTCTTCGCCGGCACGAAGTCGACGGACCTGATCGCCGTCCTCGTCCCAGATGTGGCACGTGTTCACATTGGAGCGGAAGGCCATCTCGCGCATGTCTGGTGTCATCCCCGCACGCCCACGTGGCTTGCCCGTATCTCCGGGTTCGGCAACGCGCATGCTCCACGCACATTGAATGGCGACCGGTCCCATTGCTTGAAGAAGGGCCGATGTGTGAGTGCATCCGCGGGCACCGCCGAACAATTCGCGCACCTTCTGGTTGAAGCCGCGCGCGATCGACAGGCCGATCAACTTCTTCTAGGTGGCGGTGATACCCGGGCATTCCTCGTGCGGGTATTCGTGGAACGACACGTTGGCATCGGTGATCTCCATCGATGGGAATGCGAGACGCAGGTCGACGATCATGTGGTGCATCGTCAGCGGGTGCTCGTCGTCGAGGATGTACAACCCTGCCGGCTTGTCGTCACGCACTGCACCGCGCAACAAGATTTCCGAATCGGACACTTTGAAGGCGCGCACTTCGTAGTTGCGAGTGTGGATCGGCGTGTAGTCCGGATCGGGGGGAAGGATCGGATTGGTATTGGGGGAGTTCATCATGTCCTCAGGTCGTGACCACGACGCGTATCGCGCCGGGACTCGTACTTCGATTCGACCGTACTCGCACGAGTGGCGAGTCTGCTAACGCTGGCGTCTGTGCCATGCATCGGTAACTGTGGTCGGTCGCCGATCCCACTCGAGCAGTGCGTGGGCGGAGGAATCACGATCTGCAGAGATTCCCGGTTCGACGAAGACGGAGTCGATTGCGATGCCATCGCTGTGGCTGGCGTCGACGGCCCGCACTAAAGCCTCGGTCAACACTTCTGCATCTCGTGATGTTTCGATCGTCGAACGACGATTCACACGTTGGATGATGGAGAGGGGGCGATCGGAGGCATCGTCGACAACGCGATGAATCAGCGTTTGTGCGCGTTCCTGCCAGCGACGCAACGATTCGTCATCGATCGTGAGGTCGGCTCCGAGATCGGAGCGCATCTTGATGCCGAACACGTCGACGGCACCAGCGAGATCTGTGAGTTGTCGATCGGCACGGCCGGGTATGACGATGGTGCCGTCACGCAGCCCACGGAGGAACGTGGTGAACCGCAAGTGGTCTTCGCGCCGGGCACGTTCGAGTGCCATTGGTGATGCATCATCGGGGCGGACATGGCGAATGGTCAGCGATGTGGCGATCGGAGGCCCGCCGTGGAGAATGCGCCACGCATCGCGCCAGGCAACGATGAGCGTGTCGACGAGTTCGCCGTGCCGGCGCGCATCGTCGGCTTCCGTCCGTGCAGCAAAGCCGATCGGATCCTCGATCGGGAACCAGCCATCGACACGGTCGCCGAACACCTCCGCGATCTGCTCGACGAAGAGAGGCCATCGCCGCCCGGCAGCTTTCATGTCGAGGAAGCCGCCCTCGTCATCGAACCACGCGGGAATGGTCCGTTCGAGGAGGATTGCCCACACGCGCACTCCGCTCATGGAAGCGGCTGTGATCACATCGGAATACCACTCCACCCATTGCCCGTCGAGTCCGCCCGGACGAGGTTCGAGTCTCGCCCAATCGAAGCCGAGGCGGATGTCGGTGACCCCGATCGACGCGAGAGCAGCGATGTCATCGGGGAATTGCGAGTGAAAGCCGTTACCGGTGCGAGTCGGATCGGGATCGTTCGACTGGGAAGACGGTCCGAGAGCGACGAGGGCGGGGAGGCTCGCTCCGAACTTCATGACCGTCGGGTCGTCGAGTTCAGGCAACGAATGGCGAGCGAGTCCACAACTCGCCGGTGTCGTTCAACCCGCCGAGTTTGTCCTTGGCGGACAACGACACGACTTCGATGTCCCCGAGGCCTCGAAGGTTCACAGTCCCGTGGGGGTGCTCTTCGACACCGACGGGCAAGCGCCGGAGATCCGCACGACAGATCAGGACTTCGTTGTGATCGGCTGCATCGCACAAGCGAGATGCCAAGTTCACCGACGTGCCGATGTAGTCCTCGCCTTGGAACATCAGGACCTCACCCGAGGCGATTCCCACGCGCACCGTCAGGGGGCGGCAGACGTCCTCGCAGCGCTTTTGCATGTCGAGCGCGAAACCGATGGCCATGTCCTGGTCGACGGACACGATCATGCACCCGTCGCCGAGCCACTTGTCGACTCGAATACCCCAGGCAGCGGCCACTTCACGAACTTCGGCGCGAAATTTCGTCAGCAGATTTCCTGCAGCAATATCTCCGTGGTTCGCTGTGTACTTCGTGAAACCGGAGAGGTCCACGAATACGAAGGTTCGTTCGACTTTCATGGTTGAGGGCAGGCTAGCGGTCTCACGACGGCTGGGTGTAGCGCCCTGCGTACTACCGTGCAGATATGGCCGGTCGGTACACCTATTCCCGCTGGGACGGCACTCAAACGGGCTTCGATCTCGAGGCGAGCGACCTGTTCGAGGAGATGGCTGACGATCTCTTGCAGAACAGCGACCTGCGCGGAGCCCTTCGTCGGCTGATGGAACGCGGCGCTCAGGATGCAAATGGCGAGCGAATGCAGGGCTTGCGCGAAATGCGTCAGAGACTGCGTGAAGCCCGGCAAGAAATGCTCGATCGCGGTGATCTCGGCGGTGTCTACAAGGAGATCGCCGATGAACTGAACGACATCGTCGACGAGGAACGCCATGCCGTCGACCAGTCTCTGGCCGATGCCGAAAAGAGCGGCGATCCCCGCCGAACGGAGAACGCCCAGCGAACTGCTGAAGATCGCCATTTCCGACTCGACATGCTCCCCGATGATCTTGCCGGCAAGGTGCGCGAACTGCAGTCGTACGACTTCGAGTCGTCCGAAGCCCAGCAGCGTTTCGAGCAACTCGTCGAGAAGCTGCGCGAACAGACGATGCAGCAGAACTTCGAGCAGATCTCGTCTGCGATGAAGTCGATGACGCCCGAACAGATGCAGCGCATGAAAGACATGATGCGCGCGCTGAACGAGATGATCGACAAGAACTCCCGCGGCGAAGATCCGAGCTTCGAGAAGTTCATGGAGGAGTTCGGGGATTTCTTTCCGGAGAACCCGCAGTCCTTCGACGAGTTGATGGAGCAGATCGCAACGCAGATGCAAGCGGCTCAGGCGATGTTCAATTCGATGTCACCCGAGCAGCGTGCCCAATTGCAGGAACTGTCACAGATGCTGCTCGACGACATGGAGCTTCAAGACGAGATGGCACGTCTCAGTCAGAGCATGCAGGCGATGTTCCCGAGTCTCGCTTCGGAACAGGGTTACGAGATGCAAGGTCAAGACCCGATGGGATTCGAGCAGGCGATGCAGACAATGCGCGAACTCGGCGAGCTCGATCAGCTCGAGAACCTGATGAACAATCCGGCTTCACCACAGCAACTTGCTGAAGCCGACATGGACCGAGTGCGAGATCTCCTCGGTGACGACGTCGCACGTTCGATGGAGAAACTCTCGAAGTTGATCCGCGAACTGGAACGAGAAGGGCTCATCCACCAAAAGGAGGGCAAGCTCGAGGTCACGCCGAAGGGTATGCGCAAGATCGGCTCGAAGGCTCTGCGTGATCTGTTCTCGAAACTGGCGAAGGACAAGCCGGGTCAGCATCAACAGCACCGTTTCGGTCAAGGGCACGAACGCACCTACGACACCAAGCAGTACGAATACGGAGATCCGTTCAACCTCGACCTCCACCGCACGATTCGCAATGCTCTGCGTCGCGGTGGTCAGGGAACTCCAGTGCAGCTGTCACCCGAGGACTTCGAAATCGAGCGAGTCGAGCACCTCACGCGATCGGCGACGGTGCTGTTGCTCGATGCGTCGTATTCGATGGTGCGCGACGGACGTTGGGGGCCAGCGAAGAAGGTTGCCGTCGCACTGCAGTCGCTGATCTCGTCGCAGTTCCCTCGCGACTACCTCGGTGTGTTGATGTTCGGCCATGTGGCGTGGGAGATCAAACCCGATGAACTCGTCGAAGCATCCCTGACCGGCATGCAGGGGACCAACATGCATCACGCACTTGGACAGGCTCGCAAGATGCTGTCGCGTCAGACGGGCAACAAGCAGATCATCATGATCACCGACGGTGAGCCGACCGCACACATCACCCCGTACGGTGATCCGTGGTTCACCTATTTCGATGGATACGAGGCGCAGCAGCTCACGGTCGAGGCGACTCTGCGCGAGGTGCTGCGCTGCACGAAGGACAACATTCGCATCAACACGTTCATGCTCGACCCGGATCGCTATCTCCAGCAGTTCGTCGAGCAGATGTCGGCCATCAACGGCGGTCGAGCATTCATGACGAACAGCGACAATCTCGGTGATTACGTGCTGGTCGACTTCATGGACAACAAGCGCCGCACGAGCAGAGGTGGCCGCCGGGCGTCGTGACGCCGTAAGTGTCTGGGCGTGAGCGGCGCTGCTCAGCGCACGCCGGGGTGATCATGGGCGAACGTTCCGTTGGGGTTTTCCCATCCGGGAACCACCCAGGCCCGAATCATCCATGAGATCGTGTTGGTCAGTGAGCCGCCGACGAGGTCGCACTTCGCTCCGACATGAGGTTCGTCGTAGACGACGCGGATGTCGCCGACGAGACATGTTCCCGTGTGGAGATGCCAGAAGATGTCCTGACCGGTGAAGCCCACGGGGGGAGTTGTCGACTTCGTCCACCCCTCGTATTGCACGGCAACGATGGGAGCGTCGTCGACTGCGGAAGCGAACAGCAGTGCGACTGGCGACGCGGGATCGAAGTCGGTGGTGGCCGTTCGGCGCCCGATGTCGATCATCATCTGGCCGCCGCCGGGAACGGCTTCACCAACGGTCGTCCATCCAGCTGCGCGCGCATCGGCAAGAGTCGGAGTGGTGAGAGCGGCTGCGCGAGCGAGGGTGAGTTGTTCTCCCAGCGCACGGCGCTCATCGGGAGTCAGCTCGGCCCGGTAGGCGAAACCGTGTTGGGTGGAACTGTCGATCGTCGTGCCGCCATGGACGTGGGGTGCGCCGGCAAAGTATGCAACGTCATCGGTCCAGGAGCTCACTGCCAAGCCGGGCAGGGCGGCTGCGACGATCGCAATTGGTGCGAGAG